>JAVRPG010000181.1:0-3970 GCA_032162325.1 Mycobacterium sp.
TTCAGACGACCAGCACCGCGCAGCCGAGCGCCACCGCGCGTTGCGCCTCGATTCGGCCGGCAAGCTTGTGCGGCTGCCGACACGGCGAAGAGCGAGCAGGCAAGCGCACCTTCGACCGCATGGTTACTGATGCCGATCACATCCGCAATGAACGACGGCACAACGGCGGTGAACAGGCCGGTGACGGCGAAGCCGGCGCACGCGGCGGTGGACGCGGTGACGAAGACGCTGCGCACCTCGGGAGGCACCGACAGCAGTTGGAACCCTATGCGGCCGCGGCGTTCCGAGGTCTCCGGCGCGATCCACACCCCTGCGACGGCGAGCACCGTCAGCGCGATGTGCACAAAGAATGACACCTGCAGCGGGTCTGGGGCGTACTGCACCAGCAGACCGGCGATCAGCGGCCCGAGGCCCAGACCGCCAATGTTGGCGATCGTCGCGACCGCGGCGGCCCGACCGCGCCAGGCCGGTGGCGCGGCCTCGATGACCGTGGCGGTGGCGGTGCCCGCGTACACGCCCGCCGACAGCCCGGACAGCACGCGTCCGATCAGTTGCAGGTCGACCGTGTCGGCAGCCAGGAACACGATCGCGCTGGCCAGCGCGAAGGCCGCTCCGAGCAGCAATATCGGGCGCGGCCGACCGCGTCGGACCAGGGGCCCATCACCAACAGCGCGGCCAGCACGCCGCCGGCGTAGGTGGCGAACACCACGGTCGTGGTCAGCACCGAGAAGTGCATCTTCGCCGAATACAGGGCGTACATCGGCGTCGGCAGCGTGGTGCCCATCATGATTGCGGTGAATGCGTAAGCCAGCAGCGGGAAGGCAACCCTCGACCGCCAGCTACTCATCACACAAGTCCGTGGAGAAGTCTTGGAAAACTTCGCGCAGATCCCGAAGCGGGCAGTGCGACCGAACTCCCGCACGACATCATCTGCCGCCCTTTCTGGTGTGACCCGACCGTCACCTGATCGGCTCCGCTCGGTGGTCCTGTTCCGGCAGCGCCGCCGCTCGTGCCGCCACCGCGTAGAGGGTGACGTAATCCGATTTGCCGAACCCGAGGCCGATCGCGGTCTGAATGAGTTGGTGAGTGAGCGCCGCCGCCGGCATCGGCACCTGCAGCGCGCGGGTGGCCGCCAAGCCCAGATCGAAGTCCTTGCGAAGGTTCTCGGCGGTCATCGCGGCCTGGTAGTTGCGGGCGCGGATCGCCTGGCCCTTGAGCCGGATATGCGTGCAGCCCAGCACCGAGCCGTCGATGAAATCCAGGAAAACCGACGCGGGCACGCCACCTTTCTCGGCCAGCGTCGTCGCTTCGGCCACGGTGCAAATCGCGCCGCGGCCGAGGCTTCTCAGCGATTTCTACGCTTGTGGCCAGGTTAATGCGGGGTTACTGCGGGCATTTTCTTAGCATGGCAAAAGGACTCTTGAAGTTTGGAACGGCGATGGCGGTGTCCGCTGGGTTGGGGATGGCCGGCTTGGGGCTGGCGTCGGGTACCGCTCAGGCCGAGCCCGGCCCTGTACCGCTATATCACTGGTGCCCAGGCGATTTTTGGGACCCGGGATGGGGCGACAACTGGGAAGGGGGTGCCTGCCACGACGACTTCCACCGCGATATGGATGGCTGGGATCACAGTCGCGACTGGCGGCCCGACCAGGGACCCGGTTGGCAGGGGGGCGACCGGGGTGGCGACAACCGCCAGTGGCAGTCCGGAGGCGACCCAGGTCGCGACCACGGCGGTGAGCCGTGGTGGCTGGGGCATTAATCCTGGCAACTTGGTCGCGTCCGGCACGGGTGCCCATGCGCCAGCCGACCCCGGCAATGGGGTTTTAGCAGGAGCCCTGCGAGCCTGAACGAACCCTGGGCTCGCAGGGTCGGGTACGGTCTCATCCGAGAAGCCGGTGAGGTCGCTTCTCGCGGGTTCCGGCGAGCCAATCCACCGTTGCTGATGTGCCGCTCGGCCGACCGCTTGTAACCCCGCGCGCTATCTCTTGGCATGACGCTGAATCAGTTGACCGCCACGCGCGCTTCGGGCGCGGTCGTTCTCATCCGCCTCTATGTCGGGCTGATCTTCGCCGGCGAAGGCATCCTGAAGTTTGTCCGGCCGGACGCACTTGGGCCCGGCCGGTTCATCAAGGCCGGCATCCCCTCGGGAACCTTCTTCGCCTACCTCGACGGTGTCTTCGAGATCGGCTGCGGCCTGCTGATATTGGCCGGGCTGTTCACCAGGCTCGCGACCCTGCCGATGATCGTCGACATGCTCGGCGCACTCGGGATCACCAAGGTGCCGCTTCTATGGGGTCACGCCCCGCTGTACCCCAAAGAAGGGGGTTTCTGGGACTTCTTCCACGAAGGCCGACTCGAGGTGGCGATGCTCTGCGGCAGCGTCTTTCTGCTCGTGGTCGGGGCAGGCACGTTTTCCCTCGACGCCCGGATGAACCGCGCCCAATCCGCGTCCCGTGTAACCAGTGCGCCTGTCTAGGCGCGGGCACAGCATTCCTCAAGGTCGATTCCGGGACGGTGGTGAGTGATCCCAAGCGAAAATGGTGTGCGCCGTCCGCGACCCGTGGAGACGCGACCGTCGCGCTCGAAGGGAGGGCTGCAGCCGGTGACGGATGCGGCGTATCCAGACTGGGACGCGGTGTATCGCGACAACGTCACGTGGGTGTACCGCCTGATGTACGGCAAGGTCGGGAATCAGCCCGACGCCGAAGACCTGACTGCCCAAGTGTTCATGACGGCCCTGCGGCCGCTGCGGGTTTCGGCCACCGTGCCTGAGGTGCGGAAGTATTTGCGAATGACGGCACGCACCGTGCTTGCTTCCTACTGGGGAGACCGGATGGGTCGGGAGGTGACATCGATCGAAGAGGATGTGCCGGAGGTCATCGAGCCCGAGTCCGTCGCGAGCGACGCGCCCGACAAGGTCCGCCGGCTGCTGCAGCGGCTGCCTGACAACTACCGCCGTATCCTGGAACTGCGCTTCCTCCAGGCCTTTTCGGTGCGCGAAGCCGCCAGTCAAATGGGTGTCAGCGTCGCGAATGCCAAGGTGTTGCAGTACCGTGCGCTCCGCATGGCGGCACAATCGGGTGAGGAGGCCACCTCGTGAGCGACCGAACCCTACGCCGCTTCGTGGAGGGCTTGCTGCGAGGGCAACCCACCGAACGTGCTCGCCCGGATGACTTCGAAGCCGAGCAGATGAAGACCGCCATCGAGCTGCGGGCGGCGCGGTTGGGCAGCGACGCACCGCGCGAGGAGTTCGTGACCGACCTGCATCGCAGGCTTGCCGGTGAGATGGCCGACGAACAGATGCCCGCTACCCATCCCCGGTGGGCTCCGCGCCGCCGCCAGGTCGTCATCGGCGGCTCGGTCGCGGCGGCCTCGGCGGCGGCCGGTTTGGTAGTGGGCCGCAACCTGCTCGCTCCGAACGAGAGGCCCCAGGCCGCGCCGCCCACCCAAGGTGAGCTCGAACCCAACGCCGGAACGTGGCGGGCAGTCGGCGCGAGTGTTGACCTTCCTGACGGCGGAGCCCTTGCGTTCGACCTGGGTTCGGTCAACGGGTTCATTCACCGCACCGACGCCAAGCTGGAGGCGGTGTCCGGAGTCTGCACGCATCAGGGATGCAAACTGTGGCTGGACGCGCCCGAGAGCCGGTTGCGCTGCCCGTGCCACTCGACGTCGTTCTCTCTGGAGGGCACCACCGTCACGCATCAACTGCCGATTGCGCCGCCACCGTTACCGAAGTTCCAGGTGCGCGAAATCAACGGTGTGATCGAGGTTTTCGCGCCGACGAAGCCCGCGTAGGCGAATACGGTGTCGGTATGACCGACACCCCGTGGGAACCGCCCCTGGCCGGTACCGAGCTTGAGCATTTGGTGGGTGCGCTCGACCGCCTGCGCACGACGTTCCGGTGGAAGGCCGACGATCTCGACGCGGATGGGCTTCGCACCCGCATCGGCGCTTCATACCTGACGCTCGG
>JAVRPG010000182.1:0-3001 GCA_032162325.1 Mycobacterium sp.
GCCACTACGTGACGTTCATGACGCCCGCGGCGTTCGTCCGCAGGCCGGGACGCTGGATCCGCGAGATGGCTCGCAAACCCAGCGACATCGGCGGAGTCATCTCGGTGGCGCCAAACTTCGCCTTCGATCACGCCGCGGCGCGCGGGTTGCCCAAAGAGGGCGAACCGCCGCTGGATCTGTCCAACGTCAAGGCGGTTCTCAACGGCAGTGAGCCGATCTCGGCGGCGACCGTGCGCCGGTTCAACGAGGCGTTCAATCCGTATGGGTTCAAGCCCGTTGCGCTCAAACCCTCGTACGGCCTTGCCGAAGCGACGCTGTTCGTGTCGACCACCCCGGCCAACGAGCCGCCGAAAATCATTTCGGTGGACCGCGACGAATTGAACGCCCACCGCTTCGTGGAGGTGCCCGACGATTCGCCGAAGGCCGTCGCGCAGGCGTCGGCCGGCAAGGTCGGCATCGCCGAATGGGCCGTCATCGTCGATGCCGAGTCGGCCTCCGAGTTGCCGGACGGACAGATCGGCGAAATCTGGATCAGCGGCCAGAACATGGGCACCGGCTACTGGGGCAAGCCGGAGGAGAGCCACTCAACCTTCCAGAACATCCTCAAGTCGCGGACCAATCCGTCCCATGCCGAAGGCGCGACCGACGCCGCCACGTGGGTGAGCACCGGTGACTACGGCGCCTTCTACGACGGCGACCTCTACATCACCGGCCGTGTCAAGGATTTGGTGATCATCGACGGCCGCAACCACTACCCGCAGGACCTGGAGTACTCGGCGCAGGAGGCGACGAAGGCACTGCGCACCGGCTTCGTTGCCGCGTTCTCGGTGCCTGCGAACGAACTGCCCGACGAGGTGTTCGAGAACGCGCATGCCGGTCTGAAGCGCGATCCCGATGACACGTCCGAGCAGTTGGTCATCGTCGGTGAGCGCGCAGCCGGCGCCCACAAGATGGACCTCGCGCCGGTCGCCGATGACATTCGCGCCGCGATCGCGGTGCGCCACGGCGTCACCGTGCGCGACGTGCTACTGACCTCCGCGGGCGCGATTCCGCGGACGTCCAGTGGAAAGATCGGCCGCCGCGCCTGCCGTAGTGCCTACCTTGACGGGAGCCTGCGCAGCGGGAAGGTGGCCAACGCATTCCCCGATGACAGCGAGTGACGGCTGCCCCAACCGCAAGAGACGAGCGGACGACGAGCGCGTGGTCGATCCGGAGGTGATCTGAACATGGCTGAAACACAAGACGATTCGCAAACCACCGGCGACAACCAACCGGAGATCCAGCTGGCCCAGGAGGTCGAGATTGACGCCACGCCTTCATTGGATGTCGCCGCCAAAGCGGCTCCGACCATGACGGTCGCCGAGATGCGCCAGTGGCTGCGCGACTGGATTGCCAACGCCACCGGGCAGCCCGCCGATGCGATCAACGACTCGACACCGATGGTCGAGTTGGGATTGTCGTCACGTGACGCTGTCGCGATGGCCAGCGACATCGAGGATCTCACCGGTGTGACGCTGACGGCCACCGTGGCGTTCCGTCATCCGACGATCGAGTCGCTGGCCACGGTCATCGTCGAGGGCGAGCCGGAAGTCGAGGACACCGGCGAAGACGCCGACTGGTCACGCGAAGTTGATGAGGACATCGCGAACATAGCCATTGTGGGCATCGGCACCCGGTTCCCTGGCGACATGAACACCCCGGACGAGACATGGCAGGCGCTGCTTGAGGGCCGCGACGCGATCACCGACCTGCCCGAGGGACGCTGGGAGGAGTTCCTCGACGAGCCGCGCATCGCCGAGCGCGTCGCCAAGGCCCGCACCCGCGGCGGCTACCTCTCCGACATCAAGGGCTTCGACGCCGAGTTCTTCGCGTTGTCGAAGATGGAGGCAGACAACATCGATCCGCAGCAGCGGATGGCGCTCGAATTAACCTGGGAGGCACTGGAACACGCGCGCATCCCGGCGTCGAGCCTGCGCGGCGAGAGCGTCGCAGTGTTCATCGGCAGCTCTCTTAACGACTACAGCTTCCTGGCAATGTCCGACCCGTCGATCGCCCACCCGTACGCGATCACCGGCACCGCCAGTTCGATCATCGCCAACCGGGTGTCCTACTTCTTTGACTTCCGCGGACCGTCGGTGGCTATCGACACGGCGTGCTCGAGCTCGCTGGTCGCCGCGCACCAGGGTGTGCAGGCGCTGCGCTCCGGCGAAGCCGACGTCGCGATCGTCGGTGGCGTCAACGCGCTGATCACCCCGCTGGTCACGGTCGGGTTCGACGAGGTCGGCGGCGTGCTCGCGCCGGACGGCCACATCAAGTCGTTCTCGCAGGACGCCGACGGCTACGCCCGCTCCGAGGGCGGCGGCATGCTGGTGCTCAAGCGCCTCGCCGACGCGCGGCGTGACGGCGACGAGATCATCGCGGTCATCGCGGGCAGCGCGATCAACCATGACGGAAGGTCCAACGGTCTGCTGGCGCCCAACCCGGATGCGCAGGCCGAGGTGCTGCGCAAGGCGTACAAGAACGCCGGCATCAACCCCCGAGACGTGGATTACATCGAGGCGCACGGCACCGGCACCATCCTTGGCGACCCGATCGAGGCCGACGCGCTGGGCCGCGTTGTCGGCAGGGGTCGGCCGGCGGACAAGCCAGCGCTGCTGGGTGCGGTGAAATCCAATGTGGGACACCTGGAGTCGGCGGCAGGCGCCGCCAGCCTGGCCAAGATGGCGCTTGCGCTCAAGAACGACAAGATTCCGCCCTCGATCAACTACACCGGTCCCAACCCGTACATCGACTTCGACGCGATTCATTTGAAGGTCGCGGACACCGTCACTGACTGGCCACGCTACAGCGGCCACGCGATCACAGGTGTGTCCAGCTTCGGCTTCGGCGGCGCCAACGCCCACCTCGTGCTTCGCGAGGTGCTCCCCTCGGATCTCATTGAGCCAGAACCCGAACTGGAGACCGTCGCCGAGAAGCCCGCCGATTCTGAGGCCGACGCCGT
>JAVRPG010000183.1:0-4097 GCA_032162325.1 Mycobacterium sp.
AGCGGAGTCTCTCGATGGACCGGACGGCCCGTGCCCACGACCGCAAGGGACCGGGTCGTGGGGATGGCCAGCGCGTGCATCGCCTCGCTGACGATGTATTCGCGCAGCATCGGGCCGACCGCGGCCAGGCCGTCCCCGCCTCGCGCGAAGGGCGTCGCTCCCGAACCCTTGAGGTGAAGGTCACGAACGGTCCCATCGGCGGCCGCGATTTCGCCGAGCAACAGCGCGCGGCCGTCACCCAACCGCGGGACGAACCCGCCGAACTGGTGTCCGGCGTAGGCCTGCGCCACCGGCGTGGCACCGCTGGGGAGCAGGGCGCCGACCAAGAACCGCACCCCTTCAGGGCTTCGCAGCCAGGCCGCGTCCAGGCCGAGGTCGGCCGCCAAACGCTCATTGAGCACCAGCAGCCGCGGGTCGGGAGCCGCCTCGGCCTGCCAGCGCACAGCCATTTCCGGTAGCTCGCGCGCGAACCGGTCGCAGAGGACGACGGCGGCGTCCGATGGAACGCTCACTTCACCCAGGTTACGGATGAGGATCTGAACCCTCAGCCGAAGTCGCCCCACCTAGACTGGGCCGATGCGACGGCTCTTGATCGCGGCGCTGTCCGCGGTAGCGCTGACTGCAGCGGTGGCATCCGCCGCCATCGCCCCGCCCGCCGTCAACACCGCGTGCGCACCGGGTGAAACGGGGGTCACAAACGGCTGCGCCCCGTTCTGCCTGCCGGGCAGATACTTCGACTACGACCACACCGGGTTGTGCCTCCCGGTGCCGGCTCCGCCACCGACGCCACCGAATGGTGTTGTGCCGCAGTCTGTCTCGATGTAGCCGCGTCAGCGGCGCGCGGATCCTGTCAGCGGCCCACCGTTCGAGGCAGCAAGCAGGCAGATGACGGTACTCGGCAGAGGGTTGGCCGAGGTGCGGTCTTGATTGGAGTCGATGAGGTACGTCACCACCAACGGGCTGCCCCCGACGGCCTGCCCTGTGTACCGCGTGAACCCCGCACCACACTCTTGATCGGCGATGTCGGCGATGGCGGCATTGACCTCCACGTCCGCGCGCAGATAGACCTCTGCCGAGTGCGGTATCGCACAGTCGACGACAGACACGGTGACCACGCTGGGATCGCTCGGCGGCGGGTCAGCGAGACAATCGCCGACTTCGAGGTCGATCCACTTCTCCGTCCTGGGGCCTTGCGCAGGGGACGGAGCAGCGACGGTCGTCGTGGTGGTGACGGCGGCCCGGGCAGAGGTCGACGCGGGACTCGTCGGCGTCGCGTCTGAATTGCCCGCGCGCGCATCACACGCCGTCAGCAATGCCAGCGCGGCCAGGCACCCAACCGCGTGACGACAAGAATCTTCCAAGATCCACATCGGATGCTTTGCCGAACCCATAATCCGTCCCCAGAGTGAGTCAATTGTGCCTGACACCCCGCGAATCAAGGCAGCGGCGCTCGCGGCAGTTGTCGTCGCGATGTGTGCCGCTTGCGGATCGTCGACGACGGAATCGCCGGCTTCACGGTCAGTGAGATCTGCCCAGCCGATGTCGATCCCACATTCGACAGTCAGAAGTTCGACGGCCTGGCCGCTGGCCTCGTGAGCCAGAACGGGAATCCGAGTCTCAGAGTGCTTGCGGGCCAACTCAAATCAGGCAGCGGCGACGCATTCGTACACAAATACCTGGGGAACCTGTCCGCCCAGACTCGCGAGGGAGTCGGCGTTCCCAGCGAAACCGAAGAACTCGGCGGGCATGTCGTGAGGCACTTCAACATTCCGCTGGCCACCGACGGGTACGTCCACGCCGACGGGCCGACGGCGGTGATCGCCTACGTCGCTGCGGGTTCCCCGCCGGCGACCGTCGAAGACGCGCTCACCGAGATCCTGGGCAACCTGGGCTGAATCTCTGGTTTAGTGCTGGGCCCACACGCCGTACGGGACGTAGGGGTCGACACCGATGGGAATGTACGGACTCGCCCCGCTGGTAGGCATCTGCGGGTAGACGGCGACAGGGACGCCGGGCGGCGGCACATTCGAACCGCTCCCCGCATCGGCCATGGCGGGGCCTGCGAGTCCGATGGCCAGCGCCGCCAGCGCGCTCGATACCATGGCGGCAAAGCCGAACTTCTTCATTTTCAAACGCCTCCTGTCATCAAAAACATGCAGGTCGATGCCGATGTTCCCGGTGGCAGGATGTTTACCCGGGGCGGCAGGATCGCAGCGACCGATTAATTACTGCCACGCCAGCCGTAGGCGCCGCCCGGCGATGGCTCGCCAGTCGCTAATCTCGATCGCAAGAGATGAGATCCGATCCCCCCGGTGGTCATCGTCGACCTTCCGGCCGGAGCAGACAGTCGTGCAATGAGGAGCAACCTCTTGACCCTCAACACCGTCGCGTTCGAGCTCGTACCGCCCAACGCGGACCTCGGTCGTGAGCAGGCCTTGGAGGAAGCGCGCAAGGTGCTGCGTTTCTCCAAGGAAACCGGCATCGACGGGCGGATCGGACACGTCATGATTCCCGGGATGATCGAGGAGGACGGCGACCGTCCTGTCGAGATGAAGCCCCGGCTGGACGTGTTGGACTTCTGGACGATCATCAAACCGGAGCTGCCCGGGGTGAAGGGGCTGTGCACCCAGGTCACCGCCTTCATGGATGAGCCGTCACTGCGCCACCGGCTGACCGATCTGCGCGACGCCGGAATCGAGGGCATCGCTTTCGTCGGTGTTCCGCGCACCATGAACGACGGCGAGGGTTCCGGCGTTGCGCCCACCGACGCGCTGTCGATCTACGACCAGCTCGTCCCCAACCGCGGGGCGATCCTGATCCCCACCCGCGACGGTGAACATGGCCGGTTCAATTTCAAGTGCAACCAGGGTGCGACGTACGGCATGACCCAGCTGCTGTACTCCGACGCGATCGTTGACTTCCTGACCGAATTCGCGAAGACCACCGACCATCGCCCCGAGATACTGCTGTCGTTCGGCTTCGTGCCGAAGGTCGAGACCCGCATCGGTCTGATCAACTGGCTGATCCAGGACCCCGGCAATGCCGCTGTCGCCGACGAGCAGGCGTTCGTCAAGAGGCTGGCGGAAACCGAGCCCGCGCAGAAGCGGAAGCTAATGATCGACCTGTACAAGCGAGTTATCGACAGCGTCGCCGACCTCGGTTTCCCGCTGAGCATCCATCTCGAGGCGGCGTACGGCGCGTCGGCGCCTGCCTTCGAAACGTTCGCGGAGATGCTCGACTACTGGTCGCCCGACAAGGGCTAGCCTGGCCGCAGTGTCCGAGCCGTCCGTCGCCGAGTTGCGGGAACTACGAAACCGACTCGACGGCCTGACAATCCGCGACGCCGCCCGACTCGGCAGTCGCCTCAAGAGCCTGCGCGGCAACGCCAGTTCCGCCAAGCTCCAGCAGATCGCCGAACAGTTCGTCGCGGCCGAGGCGCTCGTCGCGACCCGTGAAGCCGCGGTGCCCACGATCACCTACCCCGACCTGCCGGTCAGCGACCGGCGTGACGAGATCGCCGGCGCCATCGCCAAGCACCAGGTCGTCGTCGTCGCAGGCGCGACCGGTTCGGGCAAGACCACTCAGTTGCCGAAGATCTGCCTGGAGCTGGGCCGCGGCATCCGCGGCACCATCGGCCACACCCAGCCGCGCCGGCTCGCCGCCCGCACGGTCGCCCAGCGTATCGCCGACGAACTGGGCACACCGCTCGGCGAGGCCGTGGGCTACACCGTGCGCTTCACCGACCAGGCCAGCGACCGCACCCTGGTGAAGCTGATGACCGACGGCATCCTGCTCGCCGAAATCCAGCGCGACCGACGCCTGCTGCGCTACGACACCCTGATTCTCGACGAGGCACACGAGCGCAGCCTCAACATCGACTTCCTGCTCGGGTATCTGCGTGAGCTCCTGCCCCGAAGGCCGGACCTGAAGGTGATCGTCACGTCGGCGACCATCGAGCCCCAACGGTTCGCTGCTCACTTCGGCGGTGCGCCGATTGTCGAGGTGTCCGGGCGGACCTACCCAGTCGAAATCCGGTACCGCCCACTCGAAGTCGTGGCGTCATCAAATCGTGACGATTCCGATCCGGACGATCCCGA
>JAVRPG010000184.1:0-3322 GCA_032162325.1 Mycobacterium sp.
GGCGCGGGGTCCGAAGAAGCGCGCTAAGACCGACCGCGCCGATGCGCGGCTGCTGCGCACCCTGCTGCTGGAGGGCCGGTTCCCGGAGTCGTGGATCCCGCCGGTACACGTACTGGAGATCCGCACGCTGGGCCGGTTGTACTGCACCCTGATGGACGAGCGCCGCGCCTGGCAGCAGCGCATCCACGCCCAGTTGTTCCATCAGGGCTGCCCACCGATTCGGGCGCTGTTATCCGAAGCGGGCCGCGACGCGCTCGCGCGGGTCGACCTGTCGGCCGCCGGGCGGCAGTACGTCGATACCGCGCTGCGGCGCATTGATGAGCTGAGTACCGAGATCGGGCCGGTGCGAACCCAATTGGTCAACTTTGCCCGCCGCCAGGTCGGTTGCCAGGCGCTGCAGGCCCATTACGGCATCGGCTGGTTGTGCGCGGCGATCATCTGGGCCGAGATCGGCGATGCCCGCCGATTCACCGGCTCCGATCAGCTGGTGCGGTTCGCCGGGCTCGATGTCACCGTCTACTCCTCGGATGGCAAACGCTCACCGGGGCACCTGTCGCGGCAGGGCTCGCCCGAGCTGCGCTGGGCGGCGTTTGAGGCGGCCAAGTGCGCGGCGCGGCGTGGTTCACCCGATTACGCCTACTACCACCAGCTGGCGGCCAAGCGCGACGGCCACAACGGCAAGAACCCCACCCTGGCGGTGGAGCGCAAGATCCTGCGCCGCTGCTATCACACGCTGCGCGAACTCGGCGATGCCGCCCTGGCGCTGCCCATCCCCGAGGAGGTGGCCGCCTAACCATGCGTTGCGCACGTGCCCTGCCCATACCGATGCCTGCGACCAGCTCCCGCAAGGTTCCTGTCGCCACCCCGCTGTTGAGTGGACTTCCCGGAAAGAATGAGCGGCCGCACCCCTTCACCAGCCCGCACGTCGGGCACCCCATCCATCATCATGTCGCCGGACTCTCGTCCGTGGACCCAGATAAGGCTGGGCGCCGGCACGCGCAACGCTCTCCCGCACCACGTTCTCTCATGGGAGGCAGCAGATGACTTGAACCACACGGGTCTTCGCCTCGTCCCCCGGCCAACGAGTATGCGGTGGAACCCGCGCCAGCCTCGAGGTCGTTCGTCCTCGCTGCGCTGCGGGCGCTCCACCTCGACCCCGACTGCGGCTCCACCGCCCAAAGCACGGGCGAAACGAGACCAAAACCAGCAAAACAACACGGATCCCAACCTTTACGGGGGTCCCCAACACAGATAAGGAACCATGACAATGTGGAAGCGAACGACCCTGATCGGTGCCTGCGCCTTGGCGACGCTGGCCATCTCGACCGCCTGTAGCAGCTCCAACGAGGCCGAGCACCCGGCGGGACACTCCCCGGCGACGAGCGCGGCGGCCGCCCCCAGCACGACGGCTGCGGCCGAGGCTCACAACGACGCGGACGTGATGTTCGCTCAGCACATGATTCCCCACCACACCCAGGCCATCGAGATGAGCGACACCCTGCTGGCCAAGCAGGGCATTGACCCGAGGGTCACTGAGTTGGCCAACCAGATCAAGGCCGCACAGGGTCCCGAGATCCAGCAGATGCAGGGCTGGTTGACTCAATGGGGCACTCCTTCGATGCCGCCGATGTCCGGCCACGGCGACACGGCCGGGATGAGCGGCATGATGTCCGAGCAGGACATGACGGCCCTGAAGGACGCACAGGGCGTCGACGCCAGCAAGCTGTTCCTGACCCAGATGATCGCGCATCACGAAGGTGCAATCACCATGGCGCAGAGCGAAATCAAGGACGGTCAGTATCCGCCCGCCGTCGAGATGGCGCGCGCGATCGTGACCAGCCAGCAGCAGGAGATCGAGACGATGAAGGGCATCCTGGCCTCGCTGTAGCTCACGATTTGCGGGCCGCTCCGACGAACAGTGCGCCGCCGAAGTGCTGCTCGATCGTGCCGGTAGCGTGCAACCCGTGGCGGGCCAGTTCGGCGGCGAACTCTTGTGCCTCGAAACGGTTTTCGCGTGGATGGACGGTGAACGTGCGGAAAACCCACGTGTCCAGCATGTGGCGGGGGATTTCCTCGAACAGCAGCAGGCCGCCGGGCCGCAGCACGCGGGCGATCTCGCCGATTGACTCCTGCCAGTCGGGCACATGGTGAATGATCCCGAAGTCGACGACCGTATCGACGCCACCGGACGTTAGCTCGATGTCGCAGACATCGCCGACGGACAACGACACCGGCCGCGCGTGCAATCGTCGACGAGCCAGCTCGACCATCGACTCGTCGAGATCGAACGCTGTCACGTTGGCGGCGCCGAGACGGTCCAGGATCACTTCGGCGCCGACGCCCTGCCCGCAACCGACCTCCACGTGCTGCCCAGAAAATCGCCGACGGCCAGTCGCTTGAACCACGCCGCTTCCCGGTGATGCTGATGTGCGGCCCGCACGGGGTTGTTCACAAAAGCGCGTTCAATCGAATTGAGCTTCATGTCGCGGACGGTACCCCGCGGGGGTATGACCCGAAAGGCCTACGTATGGCGCCCGTGGCAGCATCTGCGGTCATGCGCATCCTCGTGCAACGGGTGACCTCGGCGTCGGTGACCGTAGACAGTGACGTCGTCGGCGCCATTACGCCGGACGGCCAAGGACTGCTCGCACTGGTCGGTGTCACCCATTCCGACGACGCGGCGAAGGCGCAGCGCCTGGCCGAAAAGCTGTGGCAACTGAGGATTCTCGACGAGGAGAAGTCCGCCAGCGACGTCGGCGCACCGATTCTGGTGGTCAGCCAGTTCACCCTCTACGCCAACACCGCCAAGGGGCGACGGCCGACCTGGAACGCCGCCGCGCCGGGTGCGGTGGCCGAACCACTGGTGACCGTCTTCGCCGACGCGCTGCGACAACTCGGCGCGGAGGTGGAAACCGGTGTGTTCGGCGCCGACATGCAGGTCGCACTGGTAAACGACGGGCCAGTGACCGTGCTGCTTGAGCTCTGACCTAGGCCGTCGTCGCGACCTGGATGCGCTCGGACGGCTGGACGATGACGAAGCCTTGCCCGTAGAACGACACCTGAAGCGCCTCACCGGATCCCCGACCGATCAGCGCGCCCGCCTTGAAGCTCTTCTTCAACTGCGTCTGCAGGTTGGCCGACCACGCCACCACCGCGTTGGTGTCGGCAAAGGTCGGCGCCTCCGCCGCGTTGAGTACGACCGGCGGGCCGTCGGTGGTCAGCGCCACCCATCCCGTTCCGCGCAACGTCGTGTTGAACAGCCCGCCCGCCACCATGCTGCCGCCCTTCACCCGCTCGATGTTCCAATCGAGGCTCGAGGAGA
>JAVRPG010000185.1:0-2610 GCA_032162325.1 Mycobacterium sp.
GACGTCGGCCGCGTGCACTACCCGTGGCTGCCGGTCGGTCGGCTGCTCATCGACCGCTATCCGTCGATCGACCGGATCGGGTCGCTAACAACACCTCTACTGGTGATCGCGGGCGACCGCGACGACATCGTGCCCGAGTCGCTGAGCAAGCGACTCTACGAGGCGGCGCCTGACCCCAAGGGATATCTGCTGGTGCCCGGTGCGGGCCACAACGACCCTGAGCTGATCGACGGTCGTCGGATGCTCGAGGAGGTCGGGAGGTTCCTGTCTGAGGCGGGTGTGGGGTAGCAATACTGGTGGTGTGAGGCCAGCCATCTGTGAGCAGTTCGGTGTCGATTTCCCTCTTTTCGCGTTCAGCCATTGCCGTGACGTGGTCGCCGCGGTGACCAATGCGGGGGGATTCGGTGTGCTCGGCGGGACCGCGTTCACGCCGCAGTACCTGGACCAGGAACTCGCGTGGATCGACGACCACGTCGGCGGCAAGCCGTACGGCGTCGACATCATCGTGCCTGCCAAGTTCGAAGGCAAGGGTGAGAACCTCTCGCGCGGCCAGCTGGCCGAGCGCATCCCCGAGAGCTATCGCGGCTTCATCGCCGAGCTGTTGAGCAGGCACGACATCGAACCCGAGGAGTCGCCGCGCATCGGCCCGTCGTTCCTGTCGGGCGACACCGGCCAGGACCTGCTCGAGGTCGCCATGAGCCACCCCATCAAGCTGATCGCCAACGCGTTGGGGGTGCCGCCGGACTACATGATCGAGGCGGGCAAGGAACGGGGTGTTCCCGTGGCTGCGCTCGTCGGCGCGAAGGAGCACGCCATCAAGCAGGTTCAAGCCGGGGTCGACCTGATCGTTGCACAGGGCACGGAGGCCGGCGGCCACTGCGGCGAGGTGACGACGATGGTGTTGATCCCCGAGGTGATCGAGGCGATCGAGGGCGCGGTGCCGGTGCTGGCGGCGGGCGGGATCGTCACCGGCAGGCAGATGGCGGCGGCTGTCGCGATGGGGGCGGACGGCGCGTGGACGGGATCGGTATGGCTGACGACTGAGGAGGCCGAGACGGCGCCGCACACGGTGCAGAAGTTCTTGGCGGCGACGTCGCGCGACACCGTGCGCTCGGCCGGGCGCACCGGAAAGCCTGCGCGGCAACTGAAGTCGGACTGGACGGACGCGTGGCTGCCCAATGACGGCGGGCAGAAGCCCTTGCCACTGCCGCTGCAGTCGATGCTGAGCGAACCGGTCATCTGGCGGGTCGACCGGCTGGCGTCGCAGGGCCATCCAGGCGCGCAGGCGCTGGCCACCTACTTCGTCGGGCAGGGTGTGGGCCTGATGAACAAGGTCAAGCCGGCCCGCGAAGTGGTGCGCGAGTTCATTGAGGACTACCTGGCGGCGACGGAGCGGCTGAGCAACTCGTTGCCCGATTGAAACGGCTTGACTCGGTACCCGAGTACAGGGTTCATGCTGGTGATGTGAGAACAGGTGAGGTTGCCGCGCAGGCGCACGTCAACGCCCAAACACTGCGGTATTACGAACGCCGCGGTTTGTTGCGCGAGCCGGTTCGCACACCGTCGGGGTATCGGGACTACGGCGACGACGCGGTGCGAGTGGTGCGGTTCGTCAAGCGCGCCCAACAACTCGGCTTCACCCTTGACGACATCGAAGACCTGCTGCATCTGGCCGGGGGTGGTCCCGATTCATGTGATGAAGCCAGGGCGATGGCCCGCAGCCGGATCGATGACTTGCAGCTGCGCATCGACGAACTCGCCGGCATGCGCGACGCGCTCGCCCGGCTGATTGAAACCTGCGGCGAGTCTCGTGCCGAACGCCAATGCCCGATCCTGCGCGACATCGAAACAGCCGTCGGCACCAGATGACCGTGCGTATCGAATTACTCACCGCCCCTGGGTGTCCCCATGCCGCGGCTGCCAGGGCGACGATCACCGAATGCGTGAGCGCCCTGGGCATCGACGCGACGATCATCGACCGGGTCGGTCGTTATCCCTCGCCCACTGTGCTCGTCGACGGAGTCGATGTGATGCGGCCCGGATCCGGAGTGCGCAGCGGCGATGCGTGCCGACTCGACCTGCCGACGCCGCAGCGCGTTCTGGATGCACTGCACAGGAGGAATCCGAGATGACCAACCTGACGGGCACCGCGATAAGACTGCTCTCGCGCGGCACGCCGATCACGCTTACCGAGCTCGCCGAGGCCGCCGGCGTTGAAGTGGCCGACATCGACAGTGCGCCCGCGGCCCAGGACATCGAATACGACGACGACCGTCGCATCGTCGGCTGGGGTCTCACGCTCAACCCGACGCCGCACACATTCGTCGTCGACGGTCATCGCCTCTACACATGGTGCGCGGCCGACACCTTGATGTTCCCGACAATTCTTGGCTGCCGGGCACACGTCGAATCGACTTGCCCCGCAACGGGTATCGTTATTCGTCTGACCGTCGACCCCGCTGCCGGGGTCAGCGACGTCTCGCCCGCCACTGCGGTGATCTCGATCCCCGCCCCGCAGGACTTGGACGACGCCCGAGTCCGTGCCAGCTGCTGCGACCCTGGTCGGTTCTTCGCCACCGCAGCGGTCGCCGACGATTGGCGAGCTCAACA
>JAVRPG010000186.1:0-6208 GCA_032162325.1 Mycobacterium sp.
TCAGGTGTGGCCTGGTCGGTAGCTCTCACCACGCGATCCTCCGGTCGCGTGCATGACACACCTTCCCGTCGCCGCGCCTTGAAACCTTGGGCGCGTCTTTCCGATCACGCTGGCTGCTGCCGCGTGCCGGTGACGTTCTTCAGAGGATCCTCCCTCCACGCAATCACTTCGGAACTGAACTGGTCTGCCCCGATCCTCCCGCACAGGTACGACAATTTCGGCTACACCCATTACCGACTTACGGAACTAATAGCTGTTCGCTATCCGTACGACACCCTCCTGGCTCGGAATGAATGCCGGCAGGTTAGCCCGGCGCAGGTCAGCCTGTTTGTGCAGAAACGACAGCTGCGCGTCCTGCCGCATGACGCTGGCCGGTGTCGCGCCGACGAGCGCCTTGAGTGACCGGGTGAGATCAAGCGCAGAAACATCTAGCGGACGCGGTCCTCGAGATGCACGGTCACCTCATCGCCGGCCTCTTTCCCGATGCGTTGACGCAGGTCGGTCTTCACCGGCAGCTTGTGGGTGCCGTCGCCGAGCGCCATGAACGAGCTCGCGAACGGTTCGCCGTCGACGGTGCCGCGGACCTTGACCAGCCCGCGGGTACCGAAAAAGGCCGCCGAATCGGGCATGACCACGTAGGTCCAGCCGCCCTTGTTCTCACTCTTCTGCAGTTTCGCGGTGAACTCGCGGTTCAGGGGTTCGTGCTGCTCGTTCATAGGCGTCCTTTCGGCCGGGTTGGCGTGTCTGCACACCTATGACGACTCGGCGGCGCCCGAAAAGACATCGCGGCTGAAATCCGGCTCGAGTTGCCGCGCGATTGCGGGCGCTGAATGATCCGTGCCAATGGACGCAACCGATGCCTTCGCACTTGCCGAACTCGACGCCGTCGCGCAGGCGGGGTTGGTCGCGTCGGGCGAGATGTCGGCGACCGAGCTGCTGGAGGCGGCGATCGTTCGCCTCGAGGCCACCCGCGAGCTGAACGCCGTCATCGCCGACCTCTTTGATCGCGGTCGTCAGCAGGCCGCGGCGCTCGACGCGTCGGGCGTGGTGCGCAACGGAGGGTCGGGTCCGCTCGCGGGAATCCCGTTCCTGCTCAAGGACCTTGGGGCGTCGCTGGCCGGCGCGCCGGAGGCGATGGGTTCACGCGCGTTGCGCACCCACGTCGCGGCCGAATCGGCCTGGATCGTCGATCGCTACCTCGCCGCGGGGCTCGTGGTGTTCGGCAAGACCAACACCCCCGAGTGGGGCAACCACTGCACGACCGAGCCGTCGCTGTTCGGGCCCACGGTGAACCCGTGGTCGCCGTCGATCACACCCGGCGGATCCAGCGGCGGGTCGGCAGCGGCGGTGGCGGCGGGCGTCGTTCCCGCAGCGTCGGGCGGTGACGGCACCGGGTCGATTCGTGTGCCCGCTTCGTGTTGCGGGCTCGTCGGTCTCAAGCCACGCCGCGGGCGTACCTCGTTCGCGCCGGGCGCAGGCCATGGGCTGGAGGGCTTGGTCAACGAGCACGCCCTCACTCGCACCGTCCGTGACAGCGCCGCACTGCTCGACGTGGTCGCCGGCACGGCTCCTGGCGACCCATACACTGCGCCCGCGCCGAATGTGCCTTTCCTGCAAGCGATCACGCAGCAGCCGGCCGCCGCACGCATCGTGATCGCAACGGCATCGCCGTTTCCCGGGCCGACCACCCACCCCGAGGTCGTCGCCGCCGTCGAGCGGACCGGCACGGTCCTCGACGGCCTGGGCCATGTCGTCGAGCCGGGCGCCCCGACGACCGACACCGACACCGACGCCGTCGCCGACGCCATCGCCGTCCTGCACAACGTCAGCAATGCCCAGTTGCACGCCCTGGCGACCGCGCACCTTGGGCGCGAACCCCATGAGGACGAGTTCGAGCCGAGCACCTGGGTGATGGTCCGCGAGGGGTTCACCACCAGCGGGATCGCCTACGCGGACGCGATCGGCGCGGTGCACGCACAGACGCGCCGGTTCGTCGAAGGCATGAGCAGCCACGATGTGCTGCTCGTGCCCACTCTGCTGACTCCCCCGCCGCCCTACGGGCTGCTTGACCAGCCGCGCGGCTCGACGCGGGCCTTCTTCGACGTGGAGTTCGCCACCACGGGTTGGACCTGCCTCGCGAATGTGACCGGCTGGGCGGCGATCTCGCTGCCGCTCGGCGTCACATCAGGCGGGCTGCCGATCGGCGTCCAGCTCATGGCCCCCGACGAGACGATCCTGCTTCAACTCGCCGCACAGCTCGAAATGGCTGCGCCGTGGGCCGATCGGTGGCCAAATACATAGTGTGTTGCGCGACATTCGTGAGCTGACCGATTCACCCGAGGCCTACGCCGCCGAGCTGCGCCGGCGCTGGGGCGGCCTGCTGAGCTACCGCTACATCGGCCGCAGCTACGCATCGATGGACCTCGGCCCTGAAGACAACACCGTCACGATCCGTCGCGACATGCGCAACGGTGCGGGCGGACTACTGCTGGCCGTATTGGGCATCGCCTCGCCCGAGGGTGGCCACATGTCCGATCTGGAGGCGGTGCCCAATCCCGTCATCCACTCCTGCCAGATCGTCGACCCCGGTCGGGACGTGCGCCGCATCGAGATGGTGTCCGAGGAACTCAAGCGCGGGCGTCAGATGGGCTACAGCCGTTCGAAGATCATCGACGCCGATCAACCGAACCGGGTGCTGGCCCTGACCCAAGGCCAGGGCATCAGCATCGGGACCCCTCCGCAGGGGCTCGAGCGGATGGAGGCCAATCCGCTCGACTCCCCCGACCTGCCCCCGCTGTGGCAGGTGTTCGGCGGTCACCGCCGCGACGACGGCCGCTGGGCGCTGGGTGAGCTCGCCGCCGGGGTGGCATCGCCCGACGCCGCACTGCACATCGGGCCGCAGGTCGTCATCCTCGAGACCGCGGCCATCGACGCTGCCGTCGGCATCGCTGGCACCGACCGCATCCAGGGCGCGTCGTCTCACGTGATGTTCCTGGCCCGCGGCAAAGCAGGTCCGTTCCGGGTCGAAACGGAACCGATGCTCGGCGCCGACGGCATGCTCGCCGTCCGTACCGTCATGTACGACGAGGGCGCCAAAGGCCGGATCACGACCGTGGGGTCGTACCTGTTCCGTTCGGCCTAATGCGACACTTTGCGCATGGCTGTCGCAATTGCCCGTCCGAAGGTTGGAAGGCAACATCGCTGTCGGCGATGACCGTCAGATCGGGTTTGCCGAGTTCGGCGATCCGCAGGGCCGCGCCGTGTTTTGGCTGCACGGCACGCCGGGCGCCCGCAGGCAGATCCCAATGGAGGCCCGCGTATACGCCGAGCAACGGCAGATCCGGCTGATCGGTGTCGACCGGCCCGGCATCGGGTCGTCGACGCCCTATCAGTACGACACCGTGTTCGCGTTCGCCGACGACCTGCGCACCATCGCCGACACCCTCGGGATCGACAGGATGGAGGTCATCGGCCTCTCGGGTGGTGGCCCTTACACGCTGGCCTGTGCGGCGGCGATGCCCGACCGGGTGGTGGCCGCAGGTGTCATCGGCTGCATGTCGTGGCGAAGCTGCCCGACGTCGAGATGTATCACCTGCCCGGCGAAAGCCACCTCGCCGGCTAGGTCGGGCCGAGGAGATCCTAGGCACCATGGTCGGGCTTTGGGTCCGCATCGACCAGAAGTGATCGAAGTCGTGCGGCGATCGGTCCGAGCTCGTCGTCGGTGACGCTGAATACGCTCACCGCCGGCGTCGTGGCAGTGACGAGCCGGCTCAGCACGTCTCCCGGTGGCATCTCGACGGTGGCGACGACGCCGAGTTCCGGCAGCAGCCGCATGATGTCGAACCAGCGCACCGGATGGGCAACGGCCATGGCGAGGTCGTCGAGTACCGCAGCGGGATCGTCCCGAATTCTGCGGGCGCCGACGTTCGTCATGTAGGCCGCCCGCTGACCGCGGTGCGGGATCATCGAAAGATGCTGTGCCACCGCACGTGCGGTGTCGCGTTGTAGTGGCCCGTGCGATGCAACCGCGACGTCGAGCATCTCGAAACGGCGCGCGCCCGCACGCCGTGCCGCCTGCCGCGCGTTGTCCAATGCGGCGACGGTGCCGCCGAGGACCACTTGGTCGACGGCATTGATGTTGGCGATCCACAGCTTGTCGTCGGCGGCCTCGGAATTGACGAGATCGCGGGCGACCCGCAGTCGCAATCCGGTGAGCGCGGCCATCCCCCACTGTCCGGACGCGCACGAGCGGGCCATGGAATCGCCGCGCAGTTTCACCGCCGCAACGGCTTCCGAAAACGTGAGCACACCGGCTCCGACCGCCGCGGCGAATGCCCCCACCGAGTGCCCGGCCACGATGTCGGGACTCACGCCGTGCTCGTCGGTGAGCGTCCGAGCCGTCGCGACCCCGCAGATCAGCAACGCCAGTTGAGCATTCGTGGTGGACGCCAACGCTTCGGCGGTATCCAGGCCGCCGATCGCCGGAAGTAGCTCCGCCGCTTCCTCCAGCGTGCTTCGCGATGCGGCGCTGCCCGGCAGGTTGCCGAACATACCCGCGTGTTGGGCACCCTGGCCGGGATAGAGGAACGCGATCATGACGTCAGCCCGCCCGCTCGCATCAGTGACGGGCCATCGGCCGTGCGCACCAGCACCCGGTCGGCCGTGCCGACGAGCTCGTCGAGAGCGACGCCCCCGATCGGGAGATCAAGCTGGCAGTCGACACGCGCGGGTAGCACACCGAACGCCTCGTGCAGATCGGACAGCATCGCGAGTTGCGGCATTTCGTCCGCGGTCAGGACGAGGTCGAGGTCGCTGCCTGCCGTGACCGCCGAAACCCCTGTCGCCATGGTGAATCCGACACTTCCCGCTGGGCCCCACCGCAGGCCGCTGCCGGTCAGCAGCTCGCCGACTCGACGAAGGGCGTGGGTAGCCGGAAGGTCGGGCAGCCGGTCGACCCGTTCGACAAGGTCTGGCGGCGACAGGATCTCGGTGATCATGCCGACCTCGATCACGGCTGCGTGACGGTGCGATCGGTCTGGGCCCCGGATCCCCACAGCCACGTGGCCTGGTGCGCACCGAGCGCGACGGACGACCACCCACGGTGCTTCCCGCAGTGCGGGTGTCGACCATGCGGGACCGTCGCGACAGAGTTGCGTCACCGACGCGATGCGCAACAGATCGTGCGGCCGCGGGCCGATCATGGAGCTCCGGCGCTGTGCCATTGTGCGAACATCGCGTCGCGGATCGCACGCGACGCCTTGCGGTTCTGTAGGGCGCCGGGCGACTCGAGGCGATTCGACAGGTCCCGAGGCCCGCTGCGGGCGGCGGCGATGGCGGCGCCGACGGCATCACGCACGGCGCTGATGTCACCTGCGGTCGGGGCGTCGGCGTCGGATACCGTCAGTAGTCCGTCGCAGAAGCCGAGCTTCGCCCAATCCCGAACGTTGTAGCTCAGTGGGACAACGGTTTCGGCCAGTTTGTCGAGTTCGTCAACCGTGCGCAGGGTGATGCGGGCGGCCGCGGATTTGTGCATGGCGTGGATCTGCACGCCGGGGTCGTCGAGTGCGAGTATCTGCTGGGCTTGCAGCCCGTGCGCGAGGAATCCACCGGACAGTGCCTGCCCGACCACAATCGCCACCGTCGGGTGACCGGCGTTGCGTGCCCGGTGGTACGCGTCGACGGTGGCGGCAATGGCCTGATGTAAACCCGCCGTCTCCTCGATGCGGCCGTACGCCTGGCTGGGCAGGTCGACAACGGCCACAACGGCCCGCTTGGTATCGGTTTCTGCGTCTGCGGAGACGACGTCGTCGATCGTCGCGGCGAGTGCCCAGGACTCGGTCAGCCCCACTTCTCCGTTTCGCGCGCGGTGGAACGGATTGCCCGGATCCGGGACGACCGCAAGGTACGTCGCACCGGCGGTGTCGGCTCTGACCACCGACGGGATGACTCCCGCCGGTTCCGTGGCGGCGAGGGCTGTGAGCCATTCCCGTCCACCGCTCTTCACTGTCGACGGCGTCGCGGTGTTGGTCGGCTCGGCGCCGTCGATGGGCGCGAACGTCGGACCCCATAACCGCCGGAGGTCCTGAGGCGTCGGCGGGTTCTTCGGATCGAGGCTGGCCAGGCGAGAGCCCAAGACATCGACGCGCTCGCTGCGGTGGCTTCCCGCGGGAGGTACTCCCGCATCGACGGCTTCGATGACGGCGGTGCG
>JAVRPG010000187.1:0-10147 GCA_032162325.1 Mycobacterium sp.
GCCCATGGCGCCGCCCAGGATCATGCCGAGGCCGACGGCCCACCACGGCGAAACCAGCCGCCTGCCCATCCAGATGATGCCGATCACCACACCGGTGGCGACCAACGTGAGAACCCAGGTGTAGCCGGTGGCCATTGAGAACGCGGCGCCGGAGTTGCGCACCAGTGTCCAGGTGATGGTGTCGCCGACGATCGACACCGGTTGGCCCGGTGTCAGCAGTCTCACCGCGAGCACTTTGGTGACGATGTCGAGCGCCAGCACCACCGCGGCGATGGTGAGCAGCAGGCGCACCCGCTTGGGTGTAGGCCGCGGTGCCTCACCTCCGGTCGAGCCGGAGATCCCACCTCCGTCGGTCACCGGCTCGGCCGAACCCGAGGATTCATCAGTCACTCCCCCATCATCCCAAAGCGTGAATGGGGAATGATTTCCCCATGGGTCGCCTCGTTGTCATCACCACCGGCGGCACGATTGCCACCAGCACGGACGACGACGGGGTCAGGCGACCGACCCGCCGCGGCGAGGACTTGACCACCGGGCTCGATGTAGACGTCGTCGACCTGATGGCGCTGGACAGCTCGCAGTTGACGGCCGCCGACTGGGACCGGATCTCCTCGGCGGTGACGTCCGCAGCCTACGCCGATGGCGTGGTCATCACCCACGGCACCGACACCATGGAGGAAACCGCGCTGTGGCTGGACCTCACCTACGACGGCGCGACCCCCGTGGCGATCACCGGCGCGCAGCGCAGCGCCGACGCGCCCGACGCCGACGGGCCCAGGAATCTGCGCGACGCGCTGACGGTGGCGGCCAGCCCGGAAGCGCGCGGCCTCGGCGTGCTGGTCAGCTTTGCGGGCACGGTGTGGCAGCCGTTGGGCCTGCAGAAGGTGGCGACGGCTGACCTGCGCGGCTGGGCGGGCACGGCCGTTGGCTCGGTCGCCGAAGGGCAGTTCGCGCTCGAGCAGGCCAAGGAGCGACCGTTCCTCGGCGCGCTGTCGGCCGTCGCTGCGCCGCGGGTGGACACCGTCGCGGTGTACCCGGGAGGCGACGCGGTGGCGATGGACGCCTACGTGGCGGCCGGCGCGCGGGGAATCGTGCTGGAGGCGCTCGGTTCGGGCAACGCCCCCGCGGCCGTGATCGACGGGGTCCGCAGGCTTTGTCGGGACGGGGTGGCGGTCGCGGTGTCGACGCGTGTTCCCGGCGGACATGTCAGCGCCGGTTACGGGCCCGGAAGGGAGTTGGTGGACGCCGGCGCGGTGATGGTGCCGCGACTGCGGCCGCCGCAGGCTCGGGTGTTGTTGATGGCAGCCTTGGCGGCGGGCTCACCCGAGGACGTCGTCGCCCGTTGGGGCTGATCGAGAAGAAGCATGAGCGTGAGCCGGATCGTCGCGATGGTCGGGATGGGCGCGCTGCTGCTGGCCGCCGCAGCGGTCGCCGCGGCGCAACCTCCGGACGATGTCGGCGAGTCGATGACTACCCGATCGCGCAGGGCACCGTCACCACGCCTGACCTCTCCAGCGTTTACGGCGTGCTCTGGTTGCGGCTCAGCTCAGCGAGGTAGTCAGGCCAGTCCAGGCTGTCGACGGGGTTGGCGCGGGCGATGCCCGGGGTGCCGTCGGGAAACGTATGCACCGGCCCTGGCCCGGTGCTTCGGGTCTCGAACCGCACCGTCATCACGCCGTGGCCTGCGCCCTGGATCCAGCCGTGCCCATACTCGGTGTGCGCGACGTCGTCGCCGACGCGCCAGGCCGGCGGGGTCGCAGCGGCATCGGTCAGCGTCCGCGGGAGCTGGGTGTTCGACACCTCCTCTGCCGCCAGCTCGAGATCCGGGAACAACGACTCCTGGCGGACCTCGGACAGGCCCGAAAAGCCAACACCCACAAGGCGAATCGGGCCGATCTCGACGGGATCGAGCAGCAGCCGCCGCGCCATTGCGACCAGGGTCGGGGCATGGGTCGTCGCGTACGGCAGCGTCGCCGAGCGGGTCAGCGTGCTCATGTCGGACTTCTTCAGCTTTACGGTGACCGTGCGGGCGCCGCGGCCGTCCTTCTCCAGGCGCGCGTGGGCGTGCTCGCCGATCGGCCCGGCGGCCTCGCGCAGCTGGTCTAGGGTGGTCAGGTCTTCTGGGAACGTGGATTCGGCGCTGATCTGCTTGGCGGGGGCGTTCTCGGCGACGGGCCGGTCGTCGATGCCGCGGGCGAGCCGGTGCAGCGCCGGCCCGACGGTGGGCCCTAGGATGTTGGCGACTTCTGCGTCGGACAGGGCAGCAAACGCGCCGATGGTCTCGATGCCGAGCCGGTGCAGCTTCTCCTCGGCCACCGGGCCGATGCCCCACAGCCGCCGCACCGAAAGGCCTTGCAGCAGCGCACTTTCCTCGCGGCGGGGCACCACGCGGATGCCGTCGGGCTTGGCCAGCCCCGAGGCGATCTTGGCGATCTGCTTGCCGGATCCGGCACCGACGGAGGCGACGAGCCCGGTCTGTTCGCGGACCTTGGCCCGCAAGTCCTGGCAGAAGGTCTCGACCTCGCCGGCCGACGCCCCGGCGAGCTCGGCGGGTTCCCCGAAGGCTTCGTCGAACGACAGTTGCTCGAGGACGGGCACGACGCTGCGCACTGTGTCGAGCACGCGGCGGCTGGCCACGCCGTAGACCACACCGCGCGGCGGCAGCACCACGGCCGGGGCGCCGACCATGCGGCGGGCCTGATGCATGGGCATCGCCGACCGGGCGCCGTACACGCGGGCCTCGTAGCTGGCGCCGGCGACGACACCGCGCCCGCCCAGCCCGCCGACCAGCACGGGCCGTCCGCGCAGGGTGGGCCGGGTCAGCTGCTCTACGGACGCGTAGAACGCGTCCATGTCCAAGTGCAGCACCCAGCGGTCCACAATTGCCGATGCTAGGGCGCTAGCGCGACGTCTTCGGCAGCGAGATCCGACTTATGACACGGTTTCTTGATCGACGGGTGTCATGACCCTGATCTCGTCAGGCCTTAGCGATCGCCACCCGCACGCCGTCGCCGATCTCGGTGCCGTCGACCGGCTCGCCGAACTCGAACGTGGTGGCCAGGATCTCGCGGGCGATCAGATCGCTGTGCGTCTGCGCCCACCGCGCTTTGTCCTCGGGCACCGCGATCGTCACCCGGATCCGGTCGGACACATCGAGACCGGTGGACTTGCGAAGGTCCTGCAGTTCGCGGATGCGGTCCTTGGCCCAGCCCTCGGCCTCCAGTTCCGGGGTCACGGTGCCGTCGAGCACCACAAGCCCCGCGCCTTCGGGCAGCGCGATGGTGTACTCGGGGTCCGCGGCCACCAGCCGCGAGCTGTACTCCTCGGGCTGCAGCACCGCCGGACCCGCGGTCAGCGTGCCGTCGGCGTTGACGACCGCATTGCCGGCCTTGACCGCCTTTATCGCGGCCTGTACGTCCTTGCCCAGCCGCGGGCCCGCAACGCGCGCATTGACGGTCAGCTCGAACCGGCCGTGGGTGTCGATGTCGTCGGTGAGCTCGACCTCCTTGACGTTGAGCTCGTCGGCGATCAGGTCCTTGAACGGGGCAAGGCGCTGCGGATTGTCCACCGCCACAGTCAGTTTCGGCAGCGGCAGCCGCACCCGCAGTTTCTTCGCCTTGCGCAGCGACGACGCCGCCGAGGCCACCTCGCGGACCAGATCCATGTCCGCCACCAACTTGGGATCGGCGGGCACCACGTCGGCCTCCGGCCAGTCGGACAGATGCACCGACCGCTCACCGGTCACCCCGCGCCAGATCACCTCGGTGATCAGCGGCAGCAACGGCGCCGCCAGCCTGCCGGTCACCTCCAGCACCGTGTGTAGCGTGTCGATGGCGTCGGGATCCTCCTCCCAGAACCGCGAACGCGACCGTCGCACATACCAGTTCGTCAGCGCCTCGGTGAACTGACGCAGCTGATCGCACGCGCCGTAGATGTCGCAGACGTCCAACGACTCGGTCAAGTCGTCGCGCAATTCGGCCAGCTTGGCCAGGATGTAGCGGTCGAGCACGTGCGACGAGTCGGTGCGCCAGGTGCCCTTCTTGGGCGCGTACAACGCGAGGAACGTGTAGGCGTTCCACAACGGCAACAGCACCTGCCGCACGCCCTCGCGAATGCCCTGCTCGGTGACGACCAGGTTGCCGCCGCGAAGGATCGGCGACGCCATCAGGAACCACCGCATCGCGTCGGAGCCGTCGCGGTCGAACACCTCGGTGACGTCGGGATAGTTGCGCAGCGACTTGCTCATTTTCTGCCCGTCGTTGCCCAGCACAATGCCGTGCGCCACACAGGTTTTGAATGCGGGACGGTCGAACAGAGCGGTTGCCAGCACGTGCATCATGTAGAACCAGCCGCGGGTCTGACCGATGTACTCGACGATGAAGTCGGCCGGGAAGTGCTCGTCGAACCAGTCGACATTCTCGAACGGGTAGTGCACCTGGCCGTACGGCATCGAGCCCGAGTCGAACCACACGTCGAACACATCCTCGATGCGCCGCATCGTCGAGCGGCCGGTCGGATCGTCCGGGTTGGGCCGGGTCAGTTCGTCGATATAGGGCCGGTGCAGATTGTCGGGGCGCACGCCGAAGTCGCGCTTCAACTCGTCGAGGCTGCCGTACACGTCGATGCGCGGATAGGCCGGGTCATCGGACTTCCAGACCGGAATCGGGCTGCCCCAGTATCGATTTCGCGAGATCGACCAGTCCCGCGCGTTGGACAGCCACTTGCCGAACTGGCCGTCCTTGACGTGCTCGGGATACCAGGTGATCTGCTGGTTGAGCTCGACCATCCGGTCGCGGAACTCGGTGACCTTGACGAACCACGACGACACCGCCCGGTAGATCAACGGGTTTCGGCACCGCCAGCAGTGCGGGTAGGAGTGCTCGTACGTCTCGTGGCGCAGCAGCACCGCACCGTTGGCGGCCGCCGAGCGGCCCTGGTTCTTCAGGTCGCGGATGATCTGCGGGTTGGCGTCGAAGACGTGCTGTCCGGCGTAGTCCGGAACGGTCTCGTCGAAGCGGCCCTTGGCGTCCACCGGCGTGACGGCGGCGATGCCCGCCGCCTGCGTGGTCGCCATGTCGTCCTCGCCGTAGGCCGGCGACATGTGCACGATGCCGGTGCCGTCCTCGGTGCTGACGAACTCGGCGGGCAGCACCCGAAATGAGTTCGGGGCGTCCATGAAATACGGGAACGGCGGCAGGTAGCTCGTCTCGAGCAGGTCCCGTCCGGTGTAGGTGGCCAGGACCTCGGGGGCTTCGCCGAGCTCGCGCGCGTAGGCCGACAGCCGCGCCTGCGCCAGCACGTAGCGCCTGTCTTCGGGACCCTGCACCAGGACATAGGTGACGTCGGGGTTGACCGCAACCGCCTGGTTCGACGGCAACGTCCACGGCGTGGTCGTCCAAACTAGAAGGAAGGCCCCCGCTAGTCCCTTATCATCACCCTGGCTCACCCGGAATCCGACCGTGATCGCCGGATCCTGCCGGCTCTGGTAGACGTCGTCGTCCATCCGCAGCTCGTGGCTGGACAGCGGCGTTTCGTCATTCCAGCAGTACGGCAGCACCCGATTGCCTTCGTAGGCAAGGCCTTTGTCCCACAACTGCTTGAACGCCCAGATCACCGACTCCATGAACGTCGGGTCGAGCGTCTTGTAGTCGTTGTCGAAGTCCACCCACCGCGCCTGGCGGGTGACGTACGCGCGCCATTCATTGGTGTACTTGAGCACCGACGCCCGGCAGGCTTCGTTGAACTTCTCGATGCCCATCTCTTCGATCTGCGCCTTGTCGGAGATGCCGAGCTGGCGCTGGACCTCGAGCTCGGCGGGCAGGCCGTGGGTGTCCCAGCCGAAGCGGCGCTCCACCTTGTAGCCGCGCATGGTGCGGTAGCGCGGCACGATGTCCTTCACATAGCCGGTCAGCAGGTGCCCGTAGTGCGGCAGGCCGTTGGCGAACGGCGGGCCGTCGTAGAACACGTATTCCGGCGCGCCGTCGCGGCGCGCGACGCTGGCGCGGAACGTGTCGTCGCTGTCCCAGTAGTCCAGAACCTCGCGTTCCAACTCTGGGAAATTCGGTGAGGGCGGCTTCGGATATGCGGTCACTGTGGTGCGTTGTCTCCTGTGCCAAATGTCGCTGGCCTTCCAGCTCCGGAAGCCCAGGTTCCTTCAGGCACGGGGACGACGTCGCGCCGGTGCGCGAGCGCCGCGGTACCACCCCGCTTGCGCACAGTCGTGTGCGCCACTCAACTGCGGGCGATGACGGGCCCACCCGTTCGGGTCTACTTGGCTGGATCAGCTGTTCTTCCGAAGGCTCCCCGGTGATGGCCGGATCGGTGCCGTTGAAACGATTCTAGTGCCCGGCGCAAATCAGAAGGCGACCAGGCGGCGGGCCGCTTCTGCTGCTGCGGCTCGCCGCTCGCCGAGCGAGTCACCGGCCGGCGCTTCAGCCGCGATGCCGCTGATGACGGAGGAGCCGGCCGCCATCGACTGCGCGATCTCGGTCAGCAGTGTGACCAGGTCCATGGGGTGCCAGCTCGCGTCGATGAGGCCGGCCTCCTGGCCCCTGCGCACCTCGACGAGCTTTGCCCGAAAGATCCGCCGGAGCACGTGATCGTCGGACAGTCCCTCGGGTGCCTCGAGTTCTATCCAGCGCTGCAGCCTGGCCCCGCGCGGGTCGGCAACGAAGTTGTCGAACAGCCCCTCGACGTAGCCCGGCACGTTCTCCGCCGACAACGGGACAGCGTAAGGCGCGTCCGCGACCCATTGCGCCACGACGGCCTCGAACAGCTGCTCCTTACTCGCGAAATAGCTGTACAACCGTTCCTTGCTCGCGCGCGCAGTCGACGCGATCCGGTTCAGCCGCGCGCCCGCGAAACCGTACTCGGTGAATTCGTCCTTGGCCGCGGCCAAGATGCGATCCCGCGTTGCACGTCCAGCTGCTCGCATCGCACTCACCAGACCAGCACAGGTTTGATGGCACTGGCCGACCGCGAATCGGCGACAGCCTTTTCGATGTCGCCTGCGTCGTACCGTCGCACGATCGCCTCCATCGGAAACCGCCCCTGCGCGTGGAGAGCGAGCAACTCCGGAATGAACTCCGACGGATTCGCGTCGCCCTCCGCGCAGCCGCGAATTGTCTTGCCGCTGTACATCAGATCCCTGACGTCGATCGTCGCGTGCCGCGGACCCAGACCGACCACGACCAACGTCCCTCGCGATTCGAGCACACCCAGCGCAGTAGCGACGACTTCGGGAACCCCGGTCGTGTCGAGCGCGTGCGTCGCACCACGGACAGCCGTCGCGACGTCCTCGGTCGTCGGATCCACGGTTTGGGTCGCACCGAGTTCGACGGCTTTGTCGCGGCGCGACGCCACCGGATCGACGACAACGACGGCCTCGACCCCGACCGCTTTCGCCGCCATCACTGCGGCCAGGCCAACACCGCCGGCACCGAACACGACCAGCCGCGAATTGGGTTCGGGAGTAAGAACTCTGAGGACCGCACCCGCACCCGTCTGGAAACCGCACCCGAGCGGCGCGGCGATGGTGAGGTCGACAGATGGGTCGACTACGACGATGTTGTCCGCGGCGGCGAGCGCGTGCTGTGCGAAGCTCGATTGCCCGAAGAAAGATCCGAACAGGCGAGTTCCGTTCTGGGACAACGTCGCCGTGCCATCGGCCCGGCCGCCCGACATGTTGAGCAGCGCGCCGCGCGAACAGTACGGCGGGTGCCCGGTTCGGCACTGCGCGCACTCGCCGCAGCTGCGATAGCTCAGCAGGACATGGTCGCCGGGTTCAATCCCCGTCACCCGTGCACCGACCGCCTCGACCACGCCTGCGCCCTCGTGCCCAAAGACGGCAGCGCTCCGAACCCGGGACTTGAACGTCAAGTCGGTGTGGCACAGCCCGGTCGCGTGTACCCGCACGAGCACCTCATCCGGTCGCGGCTCGTCGAGTTCGACCGATTCGAGGGTGAAGGGTGAATCCGGGGAACGACTCAGCGCCGCAGTGATCTTCATCAGGCTCGTTCGAGCAGGAAATACACCAAATTGCCGCTGACCCGTTGCCGCTTGCCGTTCATGATGCCGATCAGCGTGTTGTCGTCGACCCTGTTGAAGTGATCGAAGACGGGCTGCCCGTCGTACACCATCGTGGCCGTGACCTCACCGCGGAATTCAACGTCCCACAGGCTGGCGCCGCCGCGGCTCAACTCGTTGTTGGAGAACAGGTTTCCGTCTTCGTCGTAGCAGACGATCGGTTCGACGTCGTCAACTGAGTTGAAGATCTTTCCGAACCAGCGCGCGGCCGCCAGCTGACCGTTCATCTTGTGCCCGGTGTGGAATTCGTCGCCCTTCCAGGTGCCGAGGATGTCGGCGGATCGGACGGTGTCGAGCGCCGACCAAACCTCGTCGAGATCGGCGGGGCTGACGTTGTGTCGGCCGCGCAGTTCGGCGAAACGCGTGCGGGCTTTGTCGATGTCCATGCCACTCCTTCCGTTGCCAAACCAATTGGTTCGGAAACTGGACACTACTCCCGAACCAATTGGTTCGGCAACACCGCCTCAGTAGCGTGCTCGCTTATGGGCGAGTCATTGACCGAAGATCAGCGGCACCGGCGCAGGCAGGCGGTGGTCGAACTGATGCCGTCCACGCCGTATATGAGCTGGCTGGGCATTGTGTTCGAGCGGTACGAACCCGACGACGTCACGATTCGCCTGCCCTTCGGCGAGGACCTGACCAACGACGGCACGTACTACCACGGTGGCGTGATCGCAGCAGCGATGGACACCACCGGCGCCGCTGCGGCGTGGTCGAACCATGACTTCGAGAAGGGGACGCGCGCCTCCACGATCTCGATGACGATCAACTACGTCGGCGCCGCCAAGCGCTCCGACCTCATCTGCCGTGCCCGCACCGTGCGCAGGCGCAAGGAACTCACCTTCACCGAGATCACCGCCAGCGACGCCGACGGCAACGTCGTCGCCCACGCGGTGCAGACCTACCGACTCGGCGGCTGACCCTCCGGCGGCCAACTGGAGACGCCGTCCTCAAGGGGCACTTCGAGGCTGTGCAGGATCGAGGCGATCATCCGCCACGCACCGATCGCGGTGACCAATTCGATCAGCACGGCTGAATCCGCGCCGAGTGCCCGCTCGCACGCCGTCCACGTCTGCGCGCTGACCGCACCGTCGCGCACCACTTCGTCCGTGGCGGCAAGCACCGCCCGCTCCGCGGCACCGAAACCATCGTGGGACGACCAGTCCCGCACACCGAGCAGGTCCTCTGCAGGCACGCCCAGCCCGCAGGCGACCCGCCAATGCTGGGTCCACTCGTAGTCGCACGCGGTCAGCCAGCCGATCCGCATGATCACCAGCTCCCGCAGCCTGGGGTCGAGCGCGCCGTGCCACAGCATCGTCGCGAGCAGATCGTTGAGCGCCCGGGCCAGCGTCGGGTGATTCAACAGCACCTGGAAGATGCTCAGCTCCGCCATGTAGTCGGGTACGCCCGCCTGATCGGCGGCGGCCTTGGCCTCCTCCACCGGCAACCGCGGAACACGAGCCTCGGTCACGGCGTCACCACCCCGTGCACCGGCTGCATGTTGTCGCGCTCGCCTGCCATCGTGGCGAGCAGGTCCTCGGCCTCATCGAGTCCGACACAGCGACGCGGCAAGTCCGAGAACGGATATCGGCCGGACGCCAGCACGTCGAGCGCGGCTCGGTACGCGGTGGCGTCGACACCGAGGGCGCCGACAATCCGCAGCTCCTTCATTACCACCATGTCGGGGATGAAACCTGGTGCGCCTGTACGCCACCCGCGGGTTCCTGCGACGACGACGGTGCCTGCCGGGCGGGCGAGTTCGATGGCCTGAGCGAACGCGGCCGGCGCCTTTGCGGTGACGTCGACGACGACATCGGCAAGCCTGCCGGTGGCATCGCGAAGCGCCGCGACAGGATCGTCGACGGCAACGTCTACGACCAGATCGGCCCCGAACCGCGACGCCAGCGCCAGCCGCTCGGCGTCCCTGGCTCCAAGACCGGTCATCATCAGGAACTCGGCACCGGCGTCCTTGGCCGCCGCGGCGACGCACAGTCCGCGGATGCCAGGACCGAGCACGACGACCACGTCCCCGGACCCTGTGCCGGGTATCGTTGCACCCCAA
>JAVRPG010000188.1:0-9952 GCA_032162325.1 Mycobacterium sp.
CGTCGGTGTTCCCGACGGCTGGTCGATGTCTGCAGGCTCCGGCGATATCGGCGGCAAAATGGCAGGGCCGGACGGGATGTCGGCGACCGTGTCGATCGCCGCAACCGAGCTCGATCCGGCAGCTGCGTTCAAGAAGTACGCCGATGACCTGATGGGGGAATCGGCCGTCAGCAGCGTGAGCCTGCTGCCGGGCCAACTACGCGAATACAGCGGGCAGAAGCTGATGGGCGCCTGGTCGGATACGCCCCAGAACGCCGTCGAATTCGAGGGTCGCATCGTCCATGTCTGGACCAACAGCGGCAACGACTATCTCGTCGCCGTTCACGTGGAGGCGCCGACGGGGACAGCCGGCTTCGACGACGCAGCTTCGCTGCTGACCGAGGACTTCGAGATCGTCCTACCGTAAACCCATGCTTACCGAGCTCGTCGAGCTGCCGGGCGGGTCCTTTCGGATGGGCTCAACGCAGTTCTATCCAGAAGAGGCGCCGGTGCACACCGCGACCGTCGGCGCCTACGCCGTCGAGCGCCATCCGGTGACCAACGCCCAGTTCGCCGAATTCGTCGCCGACACGGGTTACGTCACCGTCGCCGAGCAGGCGCCGGATCCCGCGCTGTATCCGGGAGCCGCGCCGGAGGATCTGGTGCCGGGAGCGCTGGTGTTCCGGTCGACTAGCGGTCCGGTGGATCTGCGCGATTGGCGGCAGTGGTGGGACTGGGCGCCGGGCGCCAACTGGCGCCACCCGTTCGGCCCGGAAAGCGGCAGCTGGAACTTCGACGACAGGCTCGACCACCCGGTGGTGCAGGTCGCCTATCCCGATGCGGCGGCCTACGCCAGCTGGGCGGGCCGTCGACTGCCGACCGAGGCTGAGTGGGAGTACGCGGCCCGCGGCGGCGCCACCACGACGTACGCGTGGGGCGACGACGTCGCTCCCGGCGGTCAGTTGATGGCCAACACCTGGCAGGGGCGGTTCCCGTTCCGCAATGACGGCGCGCTCGGCTGGGTGGGAACATCGCCGGTCGGCACGTTCCCCCCGAACGGGTTCGGCCTGGTCGACATGATCGGCAACGTATGGGAATGGACGACGACGCAGTTCTCGGCGCACCACCGGCTCGACGGCCCCGTGCAATCCTGTTGCGGGCCTTCGGCGCCGGACCCGACGGTGAATCAGGCGCTCAAGGGTGGCTCGCACCTGTGCGCGCCGGAATACTGCCACCGCTATCGCCCTGCGGCCCGCTCACCGCAGTCACAGGACAGCGCGACGACGCATATCGGGTTCCGCTGCGTTGCGGATATCTTGTAGCCCACTACCGCGAGCGCGCGTGTCTGTACCTCGACACACCGCAAAATGACGTGCCAACGCGCACGCTCGTGGCACTCGAGTGTCGGCGTTGGCGGTTACCTTAGGTCGATGCGGTACGAGGAGGTTGCGGCACTCCGAGCAGGGAGTCCTGCCTGGCGGCTGCTGCGCGCGGATAACGCACCGCTGATTGTGTCGTTTCTCGGCCAGGTGTTCATCGACGACAATGTCCGGGAAATCTGCGCAACCGAGCTGATCAATCGACTCGACGACGAACTGTTTGCGCTGAACGAACGTCTCGGAGAGGGCACCTACCCGAAGTCGGCAAAGGCCTACCTCGACGATTGGGCGGCGACGGACGCCGGCTGGCTGCGCAAGTTCTACCCGCCCGGCTCCGACGAGCCGCACTATGACGCCACGCCGGCGGTGGAAAAGGCGGTGGCCTGGGTTCGGGGGCTACGCGACCGTTCTTTCGTCGGTACCGAGTCGCGGCTGAACACGGTCTTCGAGCTGCTGCGCCAGTTGGTGTTCGGTTCGGAGCCAGACGCGCGAGCGCGCGTCGAGGAACTCGAACGTCGGCGCCGGGCGATAGACGAAGAGATCGCTGCGGTCGCGGGAGGCAACTTCTCCGTCCTTGACGCAACGTCCGCTCGGGACCGCTATCAGCAATTGGCCGAGACGGCGCGCGCGTTGCTGTCAGACTTCCGCGAGGTTGAGGCGAATTTCCGGCGGCTGGATCGTGACCTGCGCGAGCGCATCGCAACCTGGAACGGCGCCAAAGGTGAACTGCTCGACGAGGTCGTCGGCGGGCGCAGTCACATCACGGATTCCGACCAGGGCCGCAGCTTCCAGGCCTTCTACGACCTGCTGCTATCTCCTCGTCGGCAGCAACAATTGACAGAACTCTTGGAGCGCGTGCACGAACTGGAACTCGCCGACATCGCCGACCCACGGCTGCGGTACATCCATCACGACTGGCTTGACGCGGGCGAGCGTGCTCAGAGCACGGTGCGGCAACTGTCCGAGCAGCTGCGCCGGTTTCTCGACGACCAGGTCTGGCTGGAGAACCGCCGCGTCATGGAGTTGTTGCGCAGCATCGAGTCGACCGCTCTGCGGCTGCGTGATCGTCCAGCCGCCGGTTACATGCAAGAGATGGACGCCTGCGCACCGACAGTGCGGCTGCCGATGGAGCGCCCGCTCTACAGCAGGCCCCGCAGCGCTGCCGTCGACAGCGCGGGCGTCGAGCAGGGCCAATTCGACAGCGAGTCGGCGGCGCTCTTCGAGCAGACCTATGTGGATCCCGCGCCGCTGGTGCGCTCGGTGCGCCAGGCGCTGCAACGATCGGCGCAGATCGGATTGCCGGACGTAATCGCCAACAGCCCAATCACTTACGGCCTGGCCGAATTGATCACCTACATGTCGCTCGACGACGAGGGATTCACCACATTATTCGATGAGACGGCGCGGGACACCGTGGGCTGGACCGATCAGACCGGAATTGACCGCCTCGCCACGTTGCCGCGAGTCATTTACGCGCGCAATGGATCAGCAGGAGGATCCCGATGACGACGCGTGCTGTCCCCCGCGATGAGTTGAGTTTGCCGCTGGTGGTTACCCATCTGATGAAGGGCGTGGTGTACCGCGATACTCACGAAAAGGCCTGGCAGCACCTCGTTCAGTTGGTGCCGCGTGTCAGCGACTATGTGGCCACACTTGGCCTGGTGGTGGTTCTCGACGAGTCCGAGGGGTATGCGTTCCTGCGGTCCAAGCCGGAGGATCCCGACGACGACGGTTCGATCCCCCGATTGATCCCACGGCACGCGTTGTCGTTTCACACGAGTCTGCTATTAGCCCTGCTCCGCAAGAAGCTCGCCGAATCCGACGCCGCTGACGACGGATACCGGCTGATCCTGAGTCGCGACCAGATCCTCGAGATGATGCTGATGTTCATGCCCACGTCCAGCAACGAGGCCAAGACCGCCGACCAAATCGACCGCACCATCTCGAAGGTCGTCGACCTCGGCTTCCTGCGCCGAATGCCGAAGCAGGACAATCAGTTCGAGGTGCGTCGGGTGTTGAAGGCATTTGTCGACGGCCAGTGGCTTTCCGAGTTCGCCGCCCGCCTGGCCGAGTACGCCGACGAGCTGGAGGAGCGCCAGTGACCGGTTTGTTCCCGCCGACCGACCTCGACGACGACACGGAAAACCTGACCGGCTTCCGGTTACAGCGCCTGGAAGTCCTCAACTGGGGGACCTTCGACGGGCGGGTGTGGCGCCTGGATCTCGGCGGCCGCAATGGGCTGTTGACCGGGGACATCGGCTCGGGCAAGTCGACGTTGGTCGACGCCGTCACGACGTTGCTGTTACCCGCCCACCGCATCGCCTACAACAAGGCGGCGGGTGCGCAGGCGCGGGAACGCGATCTGCGGTCCTACGTCCTCGGGTACTACAAGTCCGAACGCAACGAGACGACGGGCAGCTCGCGGCCCGTGGGGCTGCGCGGTGCCGGCACGTACTCCGTTGTGCTGGGCCACTTCCGCAACGCGGGGTGGGGCGCCGATGTCACACTCGCACAAGTGTTTTCGATGAAGGATGGCGCCGGCGGTCAACCGGACCGGTTCTATGTGACGGCCGACGCCGAATTGTCGATCACCGAACACTTTTCAGACTTTGGCACGGAGATCCCGAACTTGCGCAAGCGGTTGCGAAAGGCCGGGGCTTCGGTATTCGACCACTTTCCCGAGTACGGCCGCGACTTCCGGCGCAAGCTAGCGATCGCATCCGAGCAGGCGATGGAACTGTTCCACCAAACGGTATCGATGAAATCCGTCGGTGACCTCAACGACTTCGTCCGCGACCACATGCTCGAGCCCACCGACGCCGCCCAGTGGGTGGACAAACTCGTCGCGCATTTCGAGGACCTGACCAAGGCGCACGACGCGGTCGTGCAGGCACGAAGCAAGCTGGCCGACCTGAAGCCGCTGGTCGACGACTGCGACACCTACGACGAGTTGCAACGACGGCTCGAGGTGCTTCACGGCCAGCGCAATGCGTTGCGCTACTACTTCGCCAGCCTGCGGGACCGACTGCATACCGAGCACGCTGAGGCGCTGACCGGCGCGCTAGTCGTCGCCGAACATCGGCTGGCCGCGGCTGAGACCACGCTGGGGTCGCTGCGTGGCGAACTGAAGAGCCTGGAACTGGAGCAGGCCGGCCACGGCGGGGCCGAGATCGCCGAGATCGAACGACGAACCACAGAGTGCGCGTCGCGACGTGACGACCGAAGGCGCCGTCGCGACCAGTTCGACGACTATCTGGCGCAAGCCGGCCTGGAACCGATCTCCAACACGGGGCAATTCGCCCAGCGGTCGGCACAGATTGCCTCGGGCGCAACGGAATTGCAGGCGGTCTTGGCCGACATCGACAACAAGAGAACTGAAACGGGGGTAGCTCGCCGCCGCCTAAAAGACGAAGCGGCCGAGATTGCGATCGAGCTGGCCAGCCTGCGTCAGCGTCCCAGCAACATCCCCGAGCGCAACATGAGGATCCGCCAGCGACTCTGTGCCGACCTGCGGGTCGAGCCGTCGGAGGTCCCGTTCGCCGGCGAACTCATCCAGGTGGCCCCCGAAGCGGCCGAATGGGAAGGCGCCGCCGAACGCGTGCTGCGCGGCTTCGGGCTGTCCTTGCTGGTACCGCCGGCGCTGTATTCCCGGGTGTCGGATTGGGTCAACGCCAACCATCTTGGCGGCAAGCTCGTCTACTACCGAGTACCGGCCACCATCGCTCGGCAAGGTGCCGAGCGCCCCGGTCCCACCGCGCTAACACACAAGCTGGACATCAAAGAGGGGCTGTTCTACGAGTTCCTCGAGCGTGAGCTGAGCCGCCGCGCCTCGCACGCGTGCGTCGAGACCATGGACGAGTTCCGCAGGCACGAGTACGCGGTCACCCGAGCCGGCCAGATCCGCGTCCCCGGTGGCCGCCACGAGAAGGACGATTCACACCGTATCGACGACCGCCGGTTCTACGTCCTCGGCTGGAGCAACGAACAGAAGATCGACGCGATGCTCGCCGACGGGCAACGAGTGCAGGCCGACCTCAACCGTGTCGAGGCCACGTTGGCGGATTTGGCGACCGACCTGGAGGCGATCGGCACCCGCAAGTCGGCCCTGGACAAGCTCTCGGTGCTGGCCAACTCCTACGACGACATCGACTGGGAGTCAATGGTTTCCGAGATCGCTGCGCTGACTGCCCGCAAGCGCGAGCTTGAGGCGTCCTCAGGGGAGCTGGCCCGGATCGCTCGCGAGATCGAGCGCGTCGAGGGCGAGATCAACGCGACCGAGGGCGACCGCTCGAAGCAACTGCAGGAGATCGGGAAGCTCTCCGAGGATCGCAAACGTGCGCAAGCCGGCGCGGCAGATGCGGCGAGGATCCAGGAGGAGCCCGGGGCAAACGCGGCATCCCCGCATTACGAGGCGCTGGCCGAACGGATGGGCCAGCCGCCCGTGACCGCTGACGCCTGTGCGGAACAGGAGTCGACACAGTACCGCGCTCTGACCGCGGAAGCTGAGGCGGTCGGCGGCAAGGCGGAACAGCTGGTACGCCGGATTGTGTCGAGAATGACCGACTTTCGCCGCAAGTACCCGGTCGACACCGTCGAGATGGACGACAGCGTCGCGGCGGCCGGCGAGTACCGAACGCTTCGCGACCGCTTGATCGGCGACGACCTGCCCCGCTTCGAGGCCGCGTTCAAGGAGTACTTGAACACCAACACGATTCGCGACATCGCCGGATTCCACTCCGAGCTGAACAAACAGGTCGAACTGATCGGGTCGCGCATCGCGACCATCAACACGTCGTTGGTGGGAATCGACTACAACCCCGGCCGCTACATCCGGCTGGAGGAGTCGCCGACACCGAACCAGGAGATCCGGGAGTTCCGCGATGAGCTGCGGCGGTGCAGCGACGGCTCGATCGGCGCCGACGCGAGCGACCAGTACTCCGAGGAGAGGTTCCTAATTGTCAAGGCACTTATCGAGAAGTTTCGCGGGCGCGACGGCCAGACCGAGGCCGACCGCAACTGGGTCAGGCGGGTCACCGATGTGCGGAACTGGTGCACCTTTGCGGCATCCGAGCGTTGGCGCGAGGACGACACCGAGCACGAGAACTACACCGATTCGGGCGGCAAGTCCGGCGGGCAGAAGGAAAAGCTCGCCTACACGATCCTCGCCGCGTCACTCGCCTATCAGTTCAACCTGGAATGGGGTGTCAAGCGCTCCAAGGACTTCCGCTTCGTGGTCATCGACGAGGCGTTCGGCCGCGGCTCCGACGAATCGACCCGCTTCGCATTGACCCTGTTTCGCAAGCTGGGCCTGCAGTTGCTCATTGTCACGCCGTTGCAGAAGATCCATGTCATCGAGCCGTTCGTGGCGTCGGTTGGCTTTGTGGAGAACAAGCACGGCAACAGTTCCCAGGTGCAGTGCCTAACCATCGAGGAATACCGGCGACGCAAGCGACTGCACGGCATGATCCGGGTGGACGGTCCGGCCGAGTCCACTGCATCGTGACTGACTGGTCGACGCCGGCCAGCATCCGAGCTCGGCTGCGCAGACGGTGGGACACTGGGGCAACCCTGACTGAACGGGCTCGCGGGGACGCCTTCCTACCCATTGATCTGCCGATCCGCGGCCCGACGGCATCTGAGTTGGGCAGCCGCTACGCCGAGGCGGTGGACTGGGTTCGCGAGTGGGCCAACGGGTCGGCCCGGTGCTCGGTGACCACCAAGGTCATCGGTTCGCGCCGCACCGGCGCCAACAAGATCCCCGACCGTTTTCGTATTGAGACGTTCGACGACCTCGCCGGTTTCCTCGGCACTGCTGATCAGGCGCGCCGCCACGGCGAACTCCTGGATCTAGCGAAAGGCGTTGTACCGCAGGTTCATTCGTGGGTCATCGACAGGCCGATGCGCGCGCTGGCGCACGAGGACATGTTCGGGCGGCTGCTGGCCTGCGTACGTTGGTTGGCCGACAACGCCGACCGTGACCTCTACCTGCGGCAGATCGACGTGCCCGGCGTCGACACCAAGTTCATCGAACGTCACCATGCCATCCTGTCCGAGCTCGTCGATATGGTGATCGAGCCGGTCGACCCTGAGGCGCGCGACTTCGCTGTGCGACACGGGTTTCGGGACAAGCCCGCGCGTGTGCGCATCCGTGTGTTGGACGCGGACTGTTCGCGGCTGCCGGCCGGCGTCACCGATGTCGAGTTGCGGACCGACGAGCTCGCGTCGCACCTGTTCGACGTCGAGAGGGTGTTCCTGGTGGAGAACGAGGTGACCTGCCTGGCGTTCCCGCTCGTTCCGCGATCGCTGCTGATTTTCGGGGGCGGGTATGCGGTGTCTCGCGTAGCCGGCCTGCACTGGCTGCGGGGTGTACCGCTGTACTACTGGGGCGATATCGACACCCATGGCTTCCGCATCCTCGACGTGTTGCGATCGCGCCTTCCCGACGTGCGTTCGATGCTGATGGACCGCGCGACGCTCCTTGCCCATGACGCTCACTGGGATCACGAGCCGTCCCCGGTCAACGTGCACCTGGAGCACCTCACCCCGGACGAGGCGGCGCTATATCGTGACCTCGTCGAGGACGCCTACGGTCCGGCGGTGCGCCTGGAACAGGAGCGGGTCAGCTACCCGCTGCTCGAAGCGACAGTCCGCGATCTGTAGTAGTTCGGCTGGTCCGTCATCACAAATCATCCGGCAAGAGTCGGAACGCCGGATGATGCGTCAGCGGTCGAATGGCGCGAAAATCGCGCCGATCGAGCGTCAGAATGCAGTCGGTCTCGTATTCCGCTGCCAGCACGACGTTGACCGAATCGGCGAGATCCAGACGAAGCGCGGCGTACCTCTCCTGAACGGTTCGAGCCCGGCGCAGTACCGGCGCAGCCGACTCCGGCACCAATATCCGGTGCGTACGTTCTTGAGCGAGCAACCAGTCGATCGTCGCATGCGCGGAATTGCGATCGATGTTCCGGGTCATGATGTGCTCGATCTCGGCGATCACCAGAGGCGAAATAACGGTTACCGACGCTTGTTGTAACCCGCTGCGCGCCGCGGCTTGGCCCGGATCGTCGGCGTTGAACGCAGATACCAAACCGGACGTGTCGCCGATGACGATCACGCGGTGCCGTACTTGCGGCTCACCGCTTCCTCAGTCGCATTCCTTACGTCGTCGTCACTCACAGGACCGCCGAAGCGAAACTCGGGAATGTTCCAGTCGTCGGACCAGCGGCGGGCCCGGAGCGCGACGATGTGAAACGCCTCCCGGAAGTACTCCGACTCCGGACGTCCCTCACGGGCAGCGGCTTCCTTGACTGCCTTGAGGTCATCTTCGTCGACCATCACGGTCGTTTTCTTCAGTGGCATAAGGTTATGGTACCTGCACCAGCACAGCGGGAGAAGTGGCCAATTCTGTTCAGTGGGTGGTGCAGCCGCCTCGCCGTGTCGGATCAGTCCTTTGGGCCTTTCGACCGGATTCGATTCGGGTCACAGTGACCAGACCGCGCCCAGACAGTCCTGGCACGATCTCGTCCGCCTGACGCGGTGGCGCCGAAGCGTCGGAGATCACGCCGACGTGGCGGGCGCGCGCCCGCCATCGCAGGTCGACGGCTCCCGAATCCTCCACCAGATACGCAGGGCGGTCCCGCTGACCTCGCGTGCGACGTCGCCCGTGCGCTCCGGGTCGCGGCCATGCACCAGCACGTGTGCGCCTCTTGCCGCGAAGCGAGCCGCGGCGGCGTGGCCGATTCCGGCCGATGCGCCTGTGACCAGCACGACAGCGTCGGTCAATTGCATGGCAACCATGATCAGCGCCGGGCGCCTGCGTTGTGAATGAATCGGCCGAGGTGGTTTCAGGCGGTTGCGACGGCATGTTCGCCGCGACCGGCGTCGGCCCGGTACAACCGCCGTGTGCTGGACGCGTTCGCCAAGCCGACGATGCCGACCGTGATCAGCACTCCGGACACGGCGATGGCCGACAGCACGCCGAGGCCGCGCGGAGCGGGCGCGTCGAAGGCGAGTATCCCCAACACGAAACTGGCGACGGGGTTGGTGACGCTCATCGCCGCAACGGCGGGTGGCAATGGACCGCTGGCAAACGCTATCTGTACCAACAACATTCCGCTCAATGCGGTCGCGGCCAATGCGTAGACAGGCCAGTCGAAGAGCGTGGCCGCCGCGCCGCCGTGACACAGATCCTCGACCGTCAGCTTCAGGTAGACGGCATTGAGTGCGTGGCACAAGCCGGCGGCGACACCGACAAGTGGACCGGCCAGCCACGGGAAGGTGTGCCGACTCAGCTGACGCAGAATCACGATCAGGCCGACCATGCACAGCGTCGCGATCAGCACCCGGTGCCGGTGCGGCGCGCCGGTGAGCGGCGAAGCGTCGGCAATCAGCAGCAGCACGAGTCCGGCGCAGACCGCGAGCGCCGACAGCCAGTCACGCGCCGACGGCCACCGGCGCTGCTCGCCAGACGCGAGCCCAAGGACGAACAACAGCTGCGACGCCATCAGCGGCTGGACCGCCGCAACCGACCCGACCTTGAGGGCCGCCGCTTGGGTCCCGACACCGAAAAGGTTCGTGATCCACCCGACCAGCCA
>JAVRPG010000189.1:0-4486 GCA_032162325.1 Mycobacterium sp.
GTGCGGCCACGGTCGTTCCGTGGCAGGAGGGTCGCCTGCGTCGGCAACCGGCCCAGGCTACAGGAACGGCCGCTGATCTGCGAAATCCGGGACTCCTGCGCAGATTGTTGCGCTAGGCGCGGTGCCGGTAGTACTCATGAGCAAGGTCCTGTATCTCGGCCGACGCCTTGCCCAGGTTGCCGGCATCGAACGGTGGCTCAGGGTCGTACTCGAGCATCAACTGGCTGGCCTCGGCGGCGTCGCGTCCGACCTGGGGGCACCCCCAGCTTGCGAGGGGGACAGCTCGACCAGCCGCAACGCCATGTCGATGCCGCTGGACACTCCGGCCGCGGTGATGATCCGCTCCGGCAACTGCTCGACGACCCGCTGTGGCACGTACTGCGCACCCAACGAGTTGAACAACTCCTGGGCCCGCCAGTGCGTGGTCGCCGTTAAGCCCGCGAGCAGACCCGCCGCCGCGAGCACCGGGCCGCCGGTGCACACCGACGTGGTGAACCGTTCGAACAGTGGAATCGCAACCAACACGGGGCGCCTCCTCTATGTGCTGCGCGCGTAGTCCGGTTCGTCCTCCGGCTCGCTCGTTTGATCGGGCGCCGGCGTCACCCGGACCCGGCCCGCCTGCGGGCGCAGCCAATCGGGCAACCAGTCCGGCGGGGCATCGGGCGCACGCTCGAACACTCCGCCCGACGGATCGTCGACCTGCCCGCGGCATCGCACCAAATCCAACTCGGGTCGGTAGATCTGTCGAATCACCATGGCGCACAATACGATCACCGCGATATCGCGCAGCAGCACCGCCAGGGTGAACGGCTGCTCGGGCAGACCCCGATTCTGTTCGCCGTATAAGAACATCATCCGCGGCACCCACACCAGCGCGTCGATCATCATCCACGCCAGCAGAACCCGCCGGTGCGGCAGCGCCAACACCGCCAGCGGCACCAGCCACAGCGAGAACTGCGGGCTCCACACCTTGTTCGTCAACAGGAACGCCGCCACCACAAGGAACGCCACCTGTACCAGCCGCGGCCGATGCTCGGCCGTCAGCACGACGTACGTGATTGCGACACAACACGATACGAACAGCACCGCGGTCACCGTGTTCAGCACCGTCGGCGGCTGCCAGAACCCCAGATGCTGGTCGAAGCCACCCCAGCCGGTGAACGACTTCACCACGTTGTACAGCGAGTCCATATCGTCACCGCGGCGGGTGTTGAGCCGGAAGAACTCCGACCATCCCCGCGGAAACAGCACCATCACCGGCAGGTTCACCACCAGCCACGTCAGCACCGTCGCAATCGCCGCCTTGCCCACCTCGCGCAGGCGTCCGGTCCGCAGACCCAGAATCACCATCGGAATGAACAACAGCAGCGGATACAGTTTGGCCGCGACACCAAGCCCGATGAGCGCGCCGGCCAGCCACGGTTTTCGCCGCGCCCATGCCAGCAGCGCACCTGTCGCGAAAGCCGTTGCGAGCGCATCGAAATTCGTGAAGACCTGAAAGATCAGGATCGGTGACGCCGCCACCAACGCCGCGTCCCAGACGCGGCGTGACCCCGCCAGCCGCGCGCTGGCCCACACGGTCGTCAGCCACGCCAGCGCCAACCCGAAGGCGGCGATGTTGAAGAACATCACCACCTCGGCGATGATCGGAACCGACACCAACTTGGTCAGCGCGGTGTACGTCTTGGCCAGGGCCATCGACAGGTACTGGTAGATCCCGGTCAGCACCGGATATTCCATGTACCGCACAGCGATGTTGCCGTCGTACTGGGTATGGGGCGTGCCCTCGCTGTCGGTCTCGATCCAGCTGGACTTGTACGGAAACTTGCCCAGGTTCAACAACTCCGCGGTGTACAGCGGAACGGTGTCGGAATAGCAGAGCTCGTAATAGGCCCTCTGGTTCTGCCAGTTGCCTACGCGCTGATCGGCGGTGCCGGTGCCGGTGGTCTGCAGGCACGCCGCCTTCGTGGAGTAGCCCAACGCGAGGAACACAAGCGCGATGATCAGCATCACCCGCAGTGGAGTGAGGAAGCGTTGCCGGCCTATCAACGCGTGCCTGCCGACCGGTCCGCCGATCACTCCGGAGAGCGCCGCGCCGATCGTGTCGGTGCGGCTGGGCAGGTCGCGGTTGTCCAGGCTGCGCAGATCAAGCGCCAACGCCGTCGGCGACACCGTCTCCCGGTCGCGTTCGGTCACGGGGGCGGAGGAGGTCCAGCCGGCGGCACTCCCGGCGGTCCTGGCACGGATCCGACGGGCGCCGGAGGAGCGATGGGCACGGTGGTCGGAGGGCCGATCGGGATCGTAATGCCGGGCGCCACTTCAATTGTCGGCTGAATGACCGTCTCAGACGGCGGAGGCGCCACAGTGGCGGACGGCGCCCGCGGTGCCTGTGGCACGCCCGCATAGCCGCCGATCTCGGTGGGCTTCGGGAACGACTCGTTCTCGGTGTCCTCCAGCGCACCGTCCATCGTCGACTTCCAGATGTCCGACGGCAGCCCCGACCCGTAAACCGGTGAGCCCGACTTGTTCTCGAGCGGTTTGGTGCCCTCTGTGGTGCCAACCCACACCGCGGTCGACAACGACGGGGTGTATCCGACCATCCACGCGTCCCGGTTGGCGTCGGTGTCACCCAGCTGGTTGGTCCCCGTCTTGGCCGCCGACGGACGCCCGCCGGCCAGGTTGTGGCCGTTGGACCACCCCGCGATCGGTTGCATCGCGGAGGTGACGTTGTCGGCCACTGCCTTGTCGATGCGCTGTTCGCCGCTGTTGTCCTGCTGGGTGGCGTCGAATAACACCTCGCCCCGCGAGTTGACCACCTTCTGCACGAAATGCGGCTTGTGATACCCGCCGGACGCCGCGAGCGTGGCGTATGCCGATGCCATGTCAAGCACGCGAGTCTGGTACTGGCCCAGCACAACTCCATTGTTGGGCGGGCCACCCTTGCCGTCCTCGGACAGCGTGTGATCCACACCGGGGAAGCTTTCGGCGATGCCGGCCTTGTGCGCGGCGTCGGCGACGTCGGCCGGGCCGTTCTTCAGCTTGAGCATCAGCCGGTAGTAGCTCGTATTCAGAGACCGCTTCAACGCCTCGGCGATGCTGCAGACGCCGCAGCCCTCACCCTCCACATTGGTGATCTTGATGCCGTTGACCGTCACCGGCGAGCTGTCCACCTGGTATCCCAGGCCCATGCCCTGTTGCAGCGCGGCCACCAAAGCGAACACCTTGAACGACGAACCCGTCGGCAACCCGGCCTGTGCGAAGTCGAACCCGTTGGCGTCGCTACCGCCGTAATAGGCCTTCACTGCGCCCGTTTTCGGGTCGATCGACACGATCGCGGTGCGCATGTCGGAGTCCTGGCCTTCCAGGTACTTCGATGCCGCCGCCTCCGCGGCCTGCTGCGCCTTCGGGTCGATTGTCGTCGTGATCTGCAGGCCCTGTGTGTTCAGCGTCTGCTCGTCGATGTTGAACAGGTCAAGCAGTTCGCTGGTGACCTGCCGCTCGATCAGGCCGTTCGGGCCGGTGGTCTGGTCCTGCGAGCGGGCCTGCTCCGGCGGCACCGTCGGCGGGAACTGCTGAGCGGCACGATCTTGCGGCGACAGCGCGCCGACGTCGACCATGCCGTCGAGCACCCAGTTCCACCGCTCCGCCGCACCTTCGGGGTTGACGGCGGGATCCAGACCCGACGGCCGCTGGATCAGCGCAGCCAGCAGCGCGCCCTCCGTGACGGTCAACTGTTCGACGGGTTTGTCGAAGTACGCCTTGGATGCCGCGCCGATGCCGTACGCGCCCCGCCCGAAATAGATGATGTTCAGATACGACTGCAGCACTTGGTCTTTGGACCATTCGCCGGACATCTTGGTCGAGATGACCAGCTCTTTGGCCTTGCGGACGACACCACCCAGACCCGAGCGCGCGTCACCGACCAACGCGTTCTTGACATACTGCTGCGTGATCGTGGATCCGCCCTGCAGGTCGCCGCCGAAGATGTTGTTCTTGAACGCACGTGCGAAGCCGGAGAACGAGAAGCCGGGATTGGAATAGAAGTCACGATCCTCGGCGGCCATCACAGCGTTGCGCACGTGCACCGGAATCTGGTCGATGTTGACATCGACTCGGTTGCCTTCGGGCGGAACGATTTTCGCCAGCTCGCTGCCGTCGCCGGCCAGGATCGTCGACACCTGGTTGGTCCGGATGTCGCCCGGCTTGGGCACGTCCACGATGAGGTAGGCCATCGCGAAGGTGACGATCGGCAGCACGATCAGCACGGCCACCATCGCGTACAGCCCGCGACGCAGCCACTTCCAGTTGATCTGCTGGCCGAAGCTGGGCCTCGGCGCGCGGGGCGGACCCCCGGGTGGTCCACCGCCACCCGGTGGGCGCCGCGGCGGGGACGGCGGTGGCTGCCTCGGCGGCGGCGTGCCATCCAGCGCCGCCTTGACGACGTCGATCGGATCACGAAGGTGCGCCGGAGTGTTGGCCCGCACTG
>JAVRPG010000190.1:0-3685 GCA_032162325.1 Mycobacterium sp.
ACTGCTGGCGCTGTCCGCCAGTTCGCCATTCTGGTCCGACGGCTCCGACACCGGCTACTCCAGCGTGCGAACCTTGGTGTGGCAGCGCTGGCCGACGACGGGGCTGGCCGCGCCCGTCTCCTCAGCCGCCGAATACGACAAACTCGTGGCCGAGCTGGTGGCAAGCGGAGCAATCAAGGACGCCGGGATGGTGTACTTCGACGTGCGTCCGGCCGTCGCCGCGCCCACGCTGGAACTGCGGGTGTGCGACAGCTGCCCCTCGATGGACACCATCGTGCTGATCGCCGGGCTCTTCCGGGCTTTGGTCGAACGCGAGGTGGAGGGCCTGCGGGCAGGCGTCCCCGCCATCGAGGTTTCGCCGCCGCTGGGCCGCGCGGCGCTGTGGCGGGCGGCCCGCTCGGGTCTGGAGGGCAAGCTGGTCGAGATCGACGGTCCGGTCAGCCGGCCCGCCGGAGACGTCGTCACCGAACTCGTGCGCTCGCTGCGTCCGCAGCTGGAGGCGGCAGGGGACTGGCAGATGATCGTCGAGCTGACCCGGCAGGTGCTGATCGCCGGCACGTCGGCGGCGCGTCAGCGACGGGCTTTGCGTCGCCGCGGCCGGCTAACCGATGTCGTCGACCAGCTGATCGCCGAAACCGCGGGCACCTGGCCGGACACGGCGGCGGCCGTAATCGAAGACCCCACACTGCTGTTCGGCTACCAACCCGACCGCGAGTACGACCCAGCCTACAAGGCCGCCGCGGTCAGCTACGACGAGGCCGTCGACCCCACTGGGCGGCCGCGGCCCCGCTATGAAAAGATCCTGCACGCCGTCGCCGACCTCGGGGTCGCGGTGTTGCGGTCCCGGGAGGGCGACGTTGAGCAGGACCAGCGCGCCGAGAGCATCACGTTCAGGGTCAGCGGCCAGAACCGCGCCCAGGTGTTCCCGCTCGACCTGATGCCGAGGTTGGTCGCCGCCGACGAGTGGGCAGAACTCACCGCCGGTTTGGGTCAGCGGGCCAAGGCGCTCAACGCTTTCCTGCGTGACATCTACTCCGAGCAGGCCATCCTCGCCGACGGCGTCATCGGGATGCACACGCTGGACCGTGCACCCGGATTCCGTTCGACGGGCCGGCTGTCGCGCGACCCCGTCCGCGCCCACGTCAGCGGCACCGACCTGGTTTGCGACAGGGCCGGTAATTGGATGGTGCTCGAAGACAACCTGCGCATCCCCTCGGGCACCGCCTATGCGATCGCGAACCGGCGGCTGCTCACCAAGCACCTGCCCGAGCTCGAGCGGCCCGCCGAGCTCGCCGACGTGGACCAGGTGCCTGCGATGCTGCTGGAGACCTTGCGTGCGGCGGCGCCGCCGCGGGCCGGGGACGAACCGTCGGTGGCGCTGTTGTCCGCTGGCTGGGAAGACTCTGCCTGGTTTGAGCACACCTTCCTGGCTGAAGAGCTGGGCATCGCGCTTGTGCAGACCTCGGACCTGTCGGTCCGCGACGGGAAACTGTTCCGCCACATCGGTTCTGACGTTCACCCCGTCGACGTGCTGTACGCCCGGATGGACGAAGACATGCTGCTGTCGTCCACCGGCTACGACGCCAGCGCGTTGCGGCCCGGTCTCCTCGAGGCGGTCACCAACGGGACGCTGACCATCGCCAACGCGCTGGGCAACGGCGTCGCCGACGACAAGGCCGTCTACTCGTACGTGCCGGCGATGATCAAGTACTACCTCGGTGAGAAGCCGGCTTTGGCGCAGGTGCCGACATGGGTCTGCGCCGAACGCGCGCACCGTGATTACGTGCTGGACAACATCGCCGAGTTGGTGGTCAAACCGATCGATGGGCACGGCGGTACCGGCGTGGTGATCGGGCCGGAGGCCGCCGCCGACGCGCTGGAGGTCCGGCGTCGCGAGCTGCAGACCCAACCGGAGCGCTACATCGCCCAAGAGGCGATCGCGCTGTCCACCCACCCGACATTCGACGGAGAGGGAATGTATCCGCACCACGTCGACCTACGGGCGTTCGTGCACCTACGGCCCGGGTCCGACGATACGGTTACGGCACACGTCATGCCGGTCGGGCTGACCCGGGTGGCAGCACGCGGATCCCGCATCGTGAACTCATCCTCGGGCGGCGGCAGCAAGGACACCTGGATCTTGACTGGTGGCCAACACGACCAGGCGGCGCCGTAGAACGGAAGGCAACATGTGCGGCATCTGCGGAGAAATCCGCTTCGATGGACAGTCGGCCGACGTGGCCGCGGTGACCCGGATGACGGGTGCCATGGCGTCCCGCGGCCCCGACTCCGACGGCGTCGTCGCGCACGGCCCGCTCGCTTTCGGGCACAGGCGCCTGTCGATCATCGACCTGTCCGCGCGGGGCGAACAGCCGATGGTCGACAGCGACCTCGGGCTGACCCTGGTGTTCAACGGCTGTATTTACAACTACCAGGATCTGCGTAAAGAGCTCGAAGCTGTTGGCTACCAATTCTTTTCGACTGCCGACAGCGAGGTCGTGATCAAGGCGTTTCACCGGTGGGGCACCGGTTGCGTGGACCGCTTCAAGGGCATGTTCGCGTTCGCGATCGCCGACCGCGAAACAGGTGTCGTCACGCTCGCCCGTGACCGACTGGGCATCAAGCCGCTGTATCTCGCCGAAACGCCGGGCCGGCTGCGGTTCGCCTCAACCGTGCGCGCGCTGCTGAAGGCTGGTGACGTCGACACCGAACTCGACCGCTACGCGCTGCATCACTACATGAGCTTTCACTCGGTGGTGCCCGCGCCGCGCACCATCTACCGGGGCATCCGCAAGCTACCGCCCGCCACCGTGCGGGTGATCCAGCCCGACGGCTTGTATGACGACACCGTGTACTGGACACCGGTTTTCGAGCGCGACCCGGCGCGGGCGTCCTGGACCACGCGCGACTGGGAGGACGCGTTGATGGCGGCGTTGCGCACCGCGGTGCTGCGACGGATGGTCGCCGACGTCCCCGTCGGGGTGCTGCTGTCGGGCGGCATCGACTCGTCGATCGTGGTGGCGCTGTTGGCCGAGCAAGGCCAGCACGGGCTGGCCACGTTTTCCATCGGATTCGACTCCGTCGGTGGCGAGTCCGGCGACGAGTACTTCTATTCCGACCTGATCGCCACGACCTTCGACACCGACCACCACCGCATCCACATCGACAGCTCGCGGCTGCTGCCCGCGGTGCCGAAAACCATTGCGGCGATGAGCGAACCGATGGTCAGCCACGACTGCGTGGCGTTCTACCTGCTGTCGGAGGAAGTCAGCAAGTCGGTCAAGGTGGTGCAGTCCGGGCAGGGCGCCGACGAGATCCTGGCTGGCTACGACTGGTACCCGCCGCTGGCCACTGTGGCCCGTGAGCAGACGACAGAGGCGTACGCCAAGGTGTTCTTCGACCGTGATCACTCCGACGTGCTGGCGATCTTCGCCCCGGAGTACACGGTTGCCGCCGAAGACCCCAGCCGCGAGTTCGTCACCGAGCACCAGTTTGCACCGGGTGCGGAGACGGCCGTCGACGCCGCGCTGCGGTTGGACACCCAGGTGATGCTCGTCGACGACCCCGTCAAGCGGGTCGACACCATGACGATGGCGTGGGGCCTGGAGGCCCGGGTGCCGTTCCTCGACCACGACTTCGTCGAGCTGGCCGCCAGCTGTCCGGCCGAGCTGAAGCTGGCATCGGG
>JAVRPG010000191.1:0-3338 GCA_032162325.1 Mycobacterium sp.
CATGCTGATGGCCTCGGCCGCGAGGCCCTTCGCACTGGCCGAGGGGCTCGGGAGCGGGGTCTCCACGGCGTGCTTCAGGGTTGCCAGGAACTCGACGACCAGGAACGGCTTGTCGATCACGCCGGAGTAGCCGGCTGCGCGGCTACGGTCGGTCCGCCCTTCGCGCGCCTCCTTCATGGAGGCCGGATCCGCCGTGAACATCAAGACCGGAAGCTCGGGGTGCGCGCGCCGGATCGCGGCGGCGTCGGACCACGACCGCTCGTGTCCCAGCGAGCCGGGTTCGCTGTCCAGGATGACGCAGCGTGGCGCGCGGCGCGCGATGGCCGCCGCGATCTCGTCGTGATCGGAGATCGAATCGTGCTCGTAGCCCTCGGCATCGAGCAGCTTCCCGACGAGCTTGCTCACGCTCGGCTCATCTTCGACCAGGAGCACCCACGGCTTCGCGGTGGCCTTCGGGCTCGCCACGGTCTCGTGCTGAACGCTCATAGCGGCCTCCGGGGCGCCACCCCCACGGTGGCGTGTCGTGCTGCGGCGATGGTCGCAAATGGCTTGATCATCCGCATGACGATTTCGTAATCCGCCGCCCTACCGCTTGGGTGGGTGCCCGAGAGCCTGCTTGATCAGACGGCCGAGCTCATCGATGTCGAACGGCTTGGCGATGACGTAGATGCCCTTGTCGGCAAGCTCCTGCTCCCGACCGGCAAGGGCCTGCGGGTTCGCGCTCGCGACGATCACGGGGATCCAGCGGGTCTGGGGATCGAGCGTGATGAGGTCCAGCAGGAGGAGGCCGCCCTCCTCGTTGTTGATCCGGATGTCGAGGATGACGAGTGCCGGCTCCTTCTCCTTGATGATGTCGAGCGCGCCATCGGTGGACTTGAGCGTCGACGGTTCGAAGCCCTCGTCCTCCAACAGCTGCTCCATCAGCTGAAGGAACGCGGTGTCGTCGTTGACCACGAGCACGCTCGGTCGGCCGTCCATCGATCGGGGCAAGGCAGATCGGATGCCATCCACTAGGCTTTCGATGGAAGGCGAGGGTCTCGAATGATGCGAATCCTTATCGGTGTCGCGATCGCCGCGCTCGCGCTCTCAGCGTGCGGCGGCGCGGCCGGCCCGAGCGCGCAGGCGCCGGCGACCACGGCTGCGGGCGCAGCCGCGACCACGACCGCGACCCAGTCCGGCAGCACCGCCGCGGGCACGCCCAGCGGACCGAACATCAACGACGTGCTGAAAGCGGGCAAAAGCTCGACGTACAAGGTCAGCTACAAGTGGTCGATCACGGCCGGCGGCCAGACGCAGACAAGCGAGCAGACCTGGTTCTACAAGGCCCCGAACTCGCGGTTCGACTTTTCCGCGGGTCCGGGCGCCACGTTCTCCGTCTTTTCGCTCGCCGACGGCACCTACGTGTGCACGAACGCGGGTGGCCAGGGCTTCTGCCAGAAGAGCCCGGCCGGCACCGCGCTGCAGTCCAACCCCGCCGCGGACTTTGGCCTCCAGCTCCAGAGCAATCCCGATCAGTTCAACTCGAGCTTCACCGGGACCAAGTCGATCGCTGGCCAGCAGGCCCAGTGTTACGCGGTGAAGGGCGTCGCGTCTTCCACGTTCGGCGACGTGAACTCGTGCTACTCGTCGACCGGCGTGCCCCTGCTCACCACCATGTCGGCGCAGGGCTCCACCTTCGCCATGGAGGCGACCTCGTTCAGCGCGACGGTCGCGGACTCCGACTTCACCCTCCCCGCGGCCGTTCGCTAGCCGCCCGGGGCCACCAGCGCATCCTTCGCCGCGTCGCGGACGCAGGGATATGGGTCCGCGACCGCGGTGCGCTCGAGGAGCGGGCGCACCCGACCGTCGCCGATGCTCGCGAGCGCGGCGGCAGCAGCCTCCCTGACACCCGACTCGCGATCCGCGAGCAGTCCGATGACCTCCATGAGCGAGTCGTGGGCCCGCAGGCGATCGAAGCCGTGCGCGGCGAAGATCCTGATCATCCAGTCGCCGTCCTGTGCGGCCCTGCGGAAGGCCGGGAGGGCCAGCGGCTCGTGCAGCTCCGCCAGGGCGAGGAGCGCCCACTTCCGGACCTCACTGCGCTCCTCGGCTGCCTCCAGCAGGATGCCCACCGCCGCCTCGCGACGGTCGCCCAGGTGGTCCGCGAGATCGGCGAGCGCCTTCGCGGCGTGGGCACGCTCGTACGTCTTCTCGTGCCGATCCGACAGGAGCGAGACGATGCCGTGGATGTCGCCGGCACGTTCGAGACGCTCCACGCGCGTCTGCAGGAATCCAGGGGTGCGCATGTTACGGTCCTTTCTGACGGGCGCCGTGTCGCTCGAAGGATGTGTGCGAATGCGATCCGGAGGATTCCCGTGCCGCTACGGCGGGTGTGACGTCCGCTTCGCGGTGACCGAGCAGGGCTCGATGAATTCGCTGATGGCCGCGAGCGCCGAGCGCTCTGCGCACGAGCTGGCGGTTCACGCGTACACCCACGTTCGGCTGGACGACATCACCAAGAAGCCGAGCTGGGCCATCCGGCGCACCGTCGCGCCAAAACCCTGATGTATTTCGCGCGCTCGATTCGGTAGACTCGCCGCACAACTGAATACGCGATGCCGGCCAGAGGTGCGGGCACCAGTGAGCGCCGTCGAGGAACGAGCTTCCGCCGACACGGTGACCAGGGGTGTTCCGCCGGAGAGGGCGATCCGACTCGGGATCGTCGTCTGGTCCGCGGTCCGGAAGGACGCGGGCTGTCGCGACGGAGAGGGCACTCCGCCGCGGAGCGCTGACCGCAGCAGGGCTTCGATAGGGACGTCGGAGGCTGGTGCGCACGTCGCGCGACCGGCCTCTTTCTTTGCCTGACGAGGGAGGAACGGCGTGCCGATCGAGCGGTTCGCGATCATCGATTCCACGCTCCGCGAGGGGGAGCAGTTCTCGAACGCCCACTTCACGACGGCCGACAAGATCGCCATCGCGAAGCTGCTCGACGAGTTCGGCGTCGAGTACATCGAGCTCACGTCCCCGGTGGCCTCCCCGCAGTCCTGCGAAGACCTGCGGACGATCGCGACGCTCGGCCTCCATGCAAAGGTACTTACGCATGTGCGGTGCCATATGGATGACGCGAGAGTCGCGGTCGAATCGGGTGTCACCGGCATCGACATCCTGTTCGGCACCTCATCCTTCCTGCGCGAGTTCTCGCATGGCAAGAGCGTCGACGAGATCATCGTCGAGGCCAGTCGCGTGATCGAGTTCATCAAGGATCACGGCAAAGAGGTCCGGTTCTCGAGCGAGGACAGCTTCCGTTCGACCGAGGGCGATCTCCTCAAGGTCTATCAGGCTGTCGACAAGATGGGCGT
>JAVRPG010000192.1:0-7766 GCA_032162325.1 Mycobacterium sp.
CGGAGGAGCGACCGATGAAACCGGTATGCGCGGCTTCTGGTCTCACTATGCATCGCTGATGGAGGCACGATGACCAGCGCAATCGCCGTCACCGCTGCGCTGACGGCGGTGCCCGACGGCCTCGACCCGCGCGAGGTCGAACAGTTCCTCTACCGAGAAGCCCGCTATACCGACGAGAGTGACTACGACTCGTGGGAAACGTTGTGGACCGACGACGCACTCTACTGGGTGCCTGCCAGCGCTGAGAGCGCCGATCCGCTCCTCGCGATGTCTGTGGTCTATGACAACCGCAACCGCATCTCGACCCGACTCAAACAGCTACGCACCGGCCGGCGGTACGCCCAGGCGCCCCCGTCGAACCTGCGGCGGTTGCTATCCAACATCGAATTCCTCGGCGGCAGAGCCAACACTTCGGGCGGCGTCGATCTCGAAGTCGGCGCCAACTTCCTGCTGCTGGAATCACGGGCGCGGGGTAACCACCTGTGGGGTGGCCGGGTCACCTATCGGCTGCGCCGCAGCGACGACGGCCTGCGCTTGTCCTTCAAGAAGGTCGTGCTGGTCGACAAGGACAAACCCATTCCCACAATGGGTTTCCTGATCTGAGGACGCACATGGCGATCGAATTTGGCGACCGCGGGCCGGTCGACGTTCCCGGTGTGGGACCAGTGGTCGAAAGTGAGTTCGCGCAGGTGTCAGTCAACATCGACACCGCGGGCAATTCGCCGCGCCTGCGGTTGGACGACCTGCGGACAGGTCGTACGCGTTACCTGGACGCCCTGGAATTGGAGACCATCATCTGGCTTCCCCCGGACCGGCTGGTTCAGCTGCTCGATCCCTCATCCGACCGTTGGCGGGGAGATACGTGAGGCGCGCGGCAATCGTCGCGCCGGTCCGCACCGCGGTCGGAACGTTCGGCGGCTCGCTGCAACCCTTGCGCGCTGAAGACCTGGCCGCGCACATCGTCACGGCCACCGTGGAACGCAGCGGCATCGATCCCGGCCGCATCGAGGATGTGGTGATCGCCCAGTCCTACGCCGACTCAGAGGCACCCTGTATCGGGCGGTGGGCCGCACTGCACGCGGGGCTGCCTGTCAGCGTCCCGGGTCTGCAGATCGACCGGCGTTGCGGCGGCGGGTTGCAGGCGGTGATCACGGCCGCGATGACGGTACAGACCGGTGCCGCCGACGTGGTGCTGGCCGGCGGGGTGGAGTCGATGAGCAACATCGAGCACTACACCACGACTGCGCGCTGGGGCGCGCGTGCGGGTAATCAGGTGCTCTACGACCGGCTCGACCGGGGCCGCGAACGCTCGCAGCCGTCATGGAGATTCGGCGAGATCAGCGGGATGATCGAGACCGCGGAAAACCTGGCGACCGACTACGGCATCGACCGCGACGCCGCCGACGCCTTCGCCGCCCGCAGCCATCAACGGGCCGCCACCGCCGCGCACTCCCATGCATTCGCCGACGAAATCGTCGCGGTCGAGGTACCGCAACGACGCGGGGATCCGGTCCGGTTCGACCATGATGAAGGGGTCCGCCCGGACTCGACTCCGGCAACGCTGGCCAAACTGCGCGCGGTGATGCCCGGCGGCACCGTGACAGCCGGCAATGCCGCTCAGCAGAATGATGCGGCGGCCGCTTGCCTCGTGGTCGCCGAGGACCGCCTCGACGATCTGGGTTTGGAACCCATCGGCTACCTCGAGGGGTGGGCAGCCGTGGGCTGCGAGCCCTCGCGGATGGGCATCGGCCCGGTCGGCGCCGTCGATAAGCTGTTCAGCCGCAGCGGATACGGGTTCGACGACGTCGATCTCATCGAGATCAACGAGGCGTTCGCCGTGCAGGTTCTGGCGGTGCTGTCGGGGTGGGGCGTCAAGCTCGAGGATGTCGAAGACCGCCTCAATGTCAACGGTTCGGGGATATCGCTGGGTCATCCGATCGGTGCCACCGGGGTGCGCATTCTGACCACGATGCTGCACGAACTGCGTCGCCGCGGTGGCGGTTTGGCACTCGAAACGATGTGCATCGGCGGCGGGCAGGGTATCGCCGCACTGTTCCGTGGAGCCACGCGGTGACCCCGTCGTTGATCGCCTACGCCACGTACCTACCTCGGTACCGTCTGGCGGGCGGCGACATCGGGTTGCGCTCCGGTGACCGCGTGGTGGCGTCCTACGACGAGGACAGCACCACGATGGCGGTCGCGGCGGCAGCCGTCGCCATCGACGGGCATCCGGCACCCCGCAACCTGTACTTCGCCACCAGCAGCCCGGCCTATCACGACAAGACGAACGCCACCGCCATCCATGCCGCCCTCGGGATGCCCGCCGCAGGGTTCGCCACGGACCTGTGCGGCACCGGCCGTAGCGGGTTCGCGGCCTGGCGGGCCGCCGCGGCCACCGGTGGCTTGGCGCTGACCGCGGATGTTCGGGTCGGCCGTCCCGGGTCAGCCGATGAGAAGCTGGGCGGTGACGGAGCAGCCGCGCTGCTGTTCGGCGACGGGCCGGCGATCGCGGACATCGTCGCGACGACGTCGCTGACCGCGGAGTTCCTCGATCGCTGGCGCACCAGCACAGCACTGACCGGTGAGCAGTGGGAGGAGCGATTCGGCGCCGAACGCTACGCAGCACTGATCCGCGCCACGGTCGAGCAGATCCTGGACGACAGCGGGCTGACCGCCGTCGATCATGTGGTGGTCGCCTGCCCCAACACCGCGATAACCAAACGGGTCGGCACGGTGGTGAAGGGGCTGATATCGGTGGGTACTTCACCGATCGGGTTCTCCGGGGTGGCCGACGCCGGCATCGCGCTCGCGGCGGTCCTCGACAGCGCCGGGCACGACGAGACGATACTCGTCGTCTCGGCGGTCGACGGGTGCGACGCGATGCTGCTGCGCACCACGAGAGCATTGGCGGGTGCTCGTCAGCCGTCAGCGGTCAGCGCGCAGCGCGCCGGGGGACTGACGGTGCCGCACCTGACCTACCTGTCCTGGCACGGCCTTGTCGAACTCGAGCCGCCCCGACGTCCGGAGCCGGACCGACCCGCCGCGCCACCGGCGGCACGAGCCCGCGGCTGGAAGTTCGGTTTCACCGGATCGCGTTGTGACGTTTGCGGATTCGTGCACCTTCCACCCGTTCGGGTGTGCCGCAGCTGCGGCGCGACCGACCAGATGAGTGTCGCACCCGTCGCGCACCTGGGCGGCACAGTGGCCACCTACACCGTGGACCATCTCGCGTATTCGCCGTCACCACCGATGGTGCAGGCGGTGGTGGACGTCGACGGCGGCGGGCGGTGCACGATCGAGGTAGCCGACGCCGAGCCGGACCGGTTGGCGGTCGGAGCACATGTCGTGTTCACATTCCGCCGGCTGTTCAGCTCCGGCGGCGTGCACGACTACTTCTGGAAATCGCGTCTCACATCCGAGGCGCCGGATCGGAGGAGAGATGGCTAGCCGCGGAATCGCCGACCGAGTCGCCGTCGTCGCGATGGGATGCACCAAGTTCGGCGAGCGGTGGGACAGCTCGACCGAAGACCTGATCCTGGAAGCGTTTTCCGAGTGCATGGCGTCAGCACCCGGAGTCGGCAAGGACGAAATCGATGCCTACTGGCTCGGCACCCTCGGCTCTGGGCAATCCGGGCTGACCCTGAGTCGCGCATTGTCCACCGACGACAAGCCGGTCACCCGCGTGGAGAATTACTGCGCGACAGGATCCGAGGCCTTTCGCAATGCGTGCTATGGCGTTGCGGCGGGCGCCTATGACGTGGTCATGGCCGTCGGCGTGGAAAAGCTCAAGGACTCCGGGTTCTCGGGCCTGATGCGCACCGACCCGCCCAGCGACGGCACCTCACCGGAGCTGTCGATGACCGCCCCGGCCGCGTTCTCATTGCTGGATCCGGCGTACTGCGCCAAGTACGGGGTACATCCCGATGAGATGCGGGCAGCCATGACCCACGTGGCGTGGAAGAACCACGACAACGGGTCACGCAATCCGAAGGCGCAGTTCCGTTCGCCGGTATCACCGGAGACCATCGAGAAGGCCGTCAAAGTGGCCGGGCGGTTGGGAGTTTTCGACTGCTCGGGGGTCTCCGACGGAGCGGCGTGCGCGCTGATCGTTTCTGCAGAAAAGGCGCTCGACTACACCGACAGCCCGATGTACGTCAAAGGGTTGTCGCTCGTCGCTGGCTCCACACGTGGTTCGATGGACCCCGGCTTCGACTTCACCACCTTCCCCGAAGTGGTCAAAGCGGCCCGAGACGCCTACAGCCAGGCGGGTATTGACAATCCGAACACCCAACTCTCGCTGGCCGAAGTGCATGACTGCTTCACCCCGACCGAAATCGTTCTGATGGAGGATCTGGGTTTCTCCGAGGCCGGCCACGCGTGGAAAGACATGCTGGGCGGCGACTTCGATGCCGACGGGCGTCTTCCGATCAACCCTGACGGGGGACTCAAGTCATTCGGTCACCCGGTCGGTGCGAGCGGATTACGGATGCTCTACGAGGCGTGGCTGCAGTTTCGTGGCGAAGCGGGGGACCGCCAGTTGCCGGAGCCGCATACCGCGCTCACCCACAACCTCGGCGGGCGTCCGGGCGGCTGCGTGTCTTTCGTCTCCGTCGTCGGACGCCAGCTCGGACGACGCTGACCACATCGGTCGACTCGCAAATTCAGTGGCGGCACGGACGATCAGGAGGCAGCGAGATGACAACCGTCCAACCCGGTGCGCTGGCCGGCGGGAGTCGGGCGGCGGCCTACTGGCCCAGCGACGAGACCCCCGCGCTGACGGACTTCACGGTGGGAGGGCTGCTCGCCGAACGTGCACACAGCCACACCGATCGACTGGCCGTAATCGGCAATAGCCACGGCGACGGCGGGGAAGTCCGGCTGACCTATCGGCAGCTCTACGACGATGCGCGCCGGGTGGCAGCCGCCCTGAGCGCTCTGGCGCCTCGAGGCAGTTACGTCGCGCTATGGGCGCCCAATGTGGTGGAGTGGCCCGTCGTTCAATACGGTGCCGCATTGGCGGGGATGATCCTGGTCGCGCTGAATCCCGCTCTGCGCGAACAGGAGCTGGAGTACGCACTGACACACTCCGGTGCCTCGGTTCTCATTCACGCGGATCGCAGCCGTGACTACGACATGGCCGACGTCGTCCGAAAACTGGGCGCAACCCTGCCGGACCTGCGGTGCGTCTCGTTGTCGGACCGAACCCGCTGGCGAACAGACGATATAGGACCTGCCACCATCGGCACCGCCCACGGCGATCCTGACGACATCGTGATGCTCCAGTACACATCCGGGACCACCGGGCGGCCCAAAGGTGTTCTGCTCAAGCACAAGTCGCTCGTCAACGTCGCGAAGCTGACCCTGGAGGCCGTTGCGGTTGAGGCCGGCTCGGTGTGCCTCAACCCGCTACCGATGTTCCACACCGCGGGCTGTGTCATCGCAACCCTGGGTCCACTGTGGATCGGCGGAACCGCTGTTCTCATCGAACGGTTTCGGCCGGAACCCGTCCTGGAAACACTGCGCCGCGAGAACGTCTCTGTGCTGTTCTACGTGCCCGCGGTGCTCGGCGCACTGCTGGAGTGCCAATCGGCGTCCGCGGCACCCGCTCACCGCCTCCGAACGATCATGGGTGGAGCCTCGAACGTACCGGCAGCATTGATCCAGAAGGCCGAAGACGTCTTCGGTGCGTCGGTGATCAATCTGTTCGGGCAGACCGAACTATCGCCCGTCTTGTCCGCCACCCGACCAGATGACTCCCGCGACGATCAGTTGACCACGGTGGGGCGACCGCTGCCGCACGTGGAGTGCAAGGTGGTGGACCCGGCGACCAACGAGACGGTTGCCATGGGGCAGCCAGGAGAGATATGCGCCCGGGGCGTTCAGCAATTCGTGGGATATCTGAATGATCCGGACGCGACAGCGCGTGCCGTCGATGGGGACGGCTTCGTCCACACCGGCGACCTCGGAACGATGGACGCACGCGGATACCTGACCATCACCGGGCGCCTGAAGGAACTCGTCATCAGGGGTGGCGAGAACATCGCGCCGGCCGAGATCGAAACGGTTCTCGCCGCCCATGAGATGGTCCTGGAGTCGTCGGTGGTCGGCCTGCCCGACGATCGCTGGGGAGAGGTCGTGGTCGCCGTCATGCGGCTCACGGCCGGTGCGGAGGACAAACCGAAAAGCGACTTCATCGACTTCGTCAGCGCGCGACTGGCTCCGTTCAAAGTTCCCGCGCGATGGTTTGTCGCTGACGAGTTTCCTGTCACGCCGACGGGCAAGGTCCGCAAGTTCGAACTGCGCGACGCCATCCTGCACGGTCAGCTACGCGAACTCTAGGACACCTACGTGAACGCCGTCCCCGATATCGATTCGCGCAGAGCCGCACTGCGGAAAGCCATTCCGACCTGGACACCCGTCACGCTGCACGATCGGCTGGAACGGTCCGCGCAGAGCTTTGGTGGAAGACCCTTTGTCCTCACCGACGACATCACTCTCAGCTACGCCGACGTGGCAGCCGAATCCCGCACTCTGGCAGATGGTTTGATAAGCCTGGGTGTCAAACCCGGAGACCGGGTGGGAATGGTCCTGGCGAACTACCCACAGTTCGTTGCGCTGAAGTTCGCCATCGCGCGTACGGGCGCGATCGCCGTTCCGTTCAACTATCTCTACCGGCAAAGCGAAGTGCGTTATGTCCTCGCTGATTCAGGTTGTCGCGTGGTGGTGAGCATGACCGAGTTCGACGGACTCGACTATCAAGCGATGCTGGACGTCATCGCGCCCGGATGGGACACCGAACGTTTCGCCGACCGCCCGCACACTGACGACGACCCTGTTCCCGCGCTGCGGCACGTGGTCCTGCTCCACACCGGCGATTGCGCGCGTCCGGGTACCCGATCGCTCGAGGACCTGTGTGAACTGGGCGCCCGTCACCGAGGCGACAGCGACCGCGTCGTAGCGGATCCGCATGATCCGGCGGACATGCTCTACACCAGTGGGACAACGGGGACGCCGAAAGGTGTTGTCACCACACATGACGCGGTCCTGCGGACTGCGTATGCCTCGGCGCTGACGCGGGCCTACGAGGACGGGCGCCGGATCCTGTTCTCACTGCCCTGTTACCACATGTTCGGCTACGTCGAGGGTCTGCTCTCGGTGATGTTCGTCGGCGGCGCCATCATCCCGCAGACCCGGTTCACGGCCCAGACGTACTTCGAGGCGATTGAACGCCACCGCGCCACCGACATTTTGTGTGTGCCGACGATGGCGGTCGCGATGGTCGAGAGTCCCACCCGCGCGCGCTACGACCTCAGCTCACTCAACGCTCTGTTGTGCGGCTCGGCCCCCGCGCCGATCTGGCTGTGGAATCAGATTGCCGAGGACTTCGGCGTCGACGAGATTGTCACCGGCTACGGAATGACGGAGTGCGGCGGTGCGATGACCCTGACGCTTCCCGAGGATCCGCTTCGTCTCACCTCGGAAACGGTGGGCCGACCGAAACTGGCCGGCGCCGCGGGGGTGGCGGGTACCGACGCCTTGGTTGTCTACAAGACGGTGGATCCGCAGACGGCCACCGATCTCGCCGAAGGACACGTAGGGGAATTGGTGTCGTGCGGTCCGACGGTGATGCGCGGCTTCTGGAACCGGCCGGAACAGACCGATGCCGCGCTGCGGGATGGGTGGCTGCATTCGGGTGACCTCGGGCTGGTGCGCCCCGATGGCTACCTGCAGGTCACCGGGCGCAGCAAGGAGCTCTACAAGAGCGG
>JAVRPG010000193.1:0-3169 GCA_032162325.1 Mycobacterium sp.
CCAGGCCGAGGAGGCCGTCCAGCTTGAGCAGCAGACCCGAAATCGGTGCGCCGATCGCGTTGGCGATCGGCTGCGCGAGGATAAATACCCCCAAGACTGCGACCCGTTGACGGGCGGGGAACCACAACGTCAGATAAAGGATGATGGCCGGAAAGAATCCCGCCTCCGCGGCGCCCAGCAGGAATCGGATGATGTAGAAAGTGAGCTCGTTGTTCACTGCCGCCATGGCTGTGGCGAAGAAACCCCACGTCAGCAGGATTCGGGCGATCCACTTGCGGGCACCGAACCGCAGCATGCCGGCGTTGCTGGGGATCTCGAAGATCGCGTACCCGATGAAGAACATCCCGGCACCCAACCCGAAAGCGGTTGCGCTGAGGCCGAGATCCTCGCTCATTGTCAGCTTCGCGAACCCGACATTGTTCCGATCTAGGAACGCAATGAAATACAGAAAAACGATCAGCGGCAACACCCGCCGCTTGACCTTGGCAATCGTACGATCACCTAATTCACCCAGTGATTCGACGGATGTTCGGGATCCGGGCATAGGACTTTCCAATCATGAGGGGACTACAACGGGGACAAGAAATAGCCGTAGAGGCGGCATAGACGATGCGGCCGCGGGGCTGCGTATTTGTCCCTCAGGTTCTACGGCCCAAGGCCGGCTGGTATGTCAACTATCCATCAGGCAACTCCTCGGCGTGCGGCATGTCAAGGGTCCATAAGCACCCACAAATGCTGCGCGACAGATCAACCGCGCTGCGCGATCTAGTGAAATTGCCGCGATGCTTTTGGCACTCAAGGACATCTCCGTTCGACGTATCGGACGAATTCCTGTACCGGGAGCGGCAAGTCACGAGTGACCGCCAAGGGGAACGCGTCCGGCCAATCCACTGTCAACAGACCCGGCATTCAATTGTGTTGAACCCCAACGGACCCGGCGACTGATCGAGGCCCAGCCCCGTCGGGGACAGGTCTTTCCCGGTGGCGAAGACCACCGGTGAGGCGAGGTGATGCGGGGCGGCTTCATGGCATCGGGGCCGGTGCGTTGTCGTCGCCAGTGAAGTCGATGCTGGCGAATTCGCGGAGCTTGTCGAGGCGGTGGTAGGCCTCGATGACGCGGACGGTGCCCGACTTGGACCGCATCACGATCGACTGAGTGTGGGCGCCGCCGCCGCTGTAGCGGACACCGCGCAACAGATCACCGTCGGTCACGCCGGTGGCGGTGAAGAACACGTTGTCCCCCGAGACCAGGTCGTCAGTGGACAGGATGCGGTCAAGGTCGTGGCCGGCGTCGATTGCCTTCTGGCGTTCGGCGTCATCGGTGGGCGCCAGACGAGCTTGCAGCGCTCCGCCCATGCAGCGCATCGCGGCCGCGGCGATGATGCCTTCAGGTGTTCCACCAGTTCCGATCAGCAGGTCGGTGCCCGATTCCGGGCGCGCCGCGGCGATCGCGCCGGCGACGTCACCGTCGGAGATCAGCCTGATCCGGGCGCCGGTATCGCGGACCTGCGCGATCAGCTCTACGTGCCGGCGGCGATCCAGGATGCACACCGTCAGATCGGACACCGAGGACTTCTTCGCCTTGGCCACCGCGCGCAAGTTCTCCGAGATGGGTGCGCTGATGTCGATGGCGTCGGCGGCGTCAGGGCCCACGGCAATCTTGTTCATGTAAAACACCGCCGACGGGTCGAACATCGCACCGCGTTCGGCGACCGCGAGGACTGAGATCGCGTTCGGCATCCCTTTGGCCATCAGCGTGGTCCCGTCGACGGGATCTACGGCGAAGTCGCAATCAGGGCCCAGCCCGTTGCCGACCTCTTCGCCGTTGTAGAGCATTGGCGCTTCGTCTTTTTCGCCCTCGCCGATGACTACCACGCCGCGCATCGACACCGAGGAGACGAGTTGGCGCATCGCGTCGACGGCGGCGCCATCGCCGCCTTCCTTGTCGCCGCGGCCCACCCAGCGGCCGGCCGCCATCGCGCCGGCCTCGGTGACGCGCACCAACTCCAGCGCCAGGTTGCGATCCGGGCGCATGTACAGAGTGGTGTTCAGCGGAGCCGTCACGGTCGCACCTTTCTTGAGTGTGCCCGCGCCGTGACGTGCTCGGTGACGCGTCGTGATTCGCAGGTTGGGGCCAACGAACTGGTGATTCTTGATGCCGCGCCCGTGACAGCGGCACGTGCCTCTTTCCAAACTGCGACGGCGTCGGCATTCGACATCGCCTGCGGCAGTGACCGTTCGACTGCGGAGAGGTAGGCGCGGCGTAGTTCAGCGTTGACGTTGACTTTGGCAACCCCACAGCCGAGGGCGCCTCGTAGCTGTTCGGGCGGCCGCCCGCTCGCCCCGTGCAGGACCAGGGGAACCGGACACTGCGCCGAATTGGCGACCAGCCGTTCGAGATCGAGGGTGACCGGGTTGGCTGTGAATCCGTGCACGTTTCCAACCGACACCGCAAGAGCATCGATCCCGGTGCGCTCCACAAAGTCTCGAGCCTGAAGCGGGTCGGTCATGGTCTGCGACGAAAGTGCATTCGTGGAGACGTCCTCGTCTCCGGGCACCGCACCGAGTTCGGCCTCGATCCAGGCACCGGCGCTGTGGGCGAGTGCAGCCGCTTCCTGCGTGAAGCGGATGTTGTCCTCGAAGCCCAGGTGCGAGCCGTCAATCATCACCGACGAGTAGCCGGCGTCGAGGCAGCGCTGCATTTCCGGCAGGTCCCGGCTGTGATCGAGATGCACGCCGACCGGTGCTGACGTTGAGTGCGCGGCCGTCAGCGCCATGTTCATCAGCGCTGCCTGCCCGGCATGATCAAAGTGACTCGACCCCGCGAGGAGCAGCACGGGTCGGTCGGCCTCTTCGGCAGCGGCCACAATCGCCTGGACCATCTCCAGGTTGTAGACCGCGAAGGCGGCCAGAGCCCAGCCGTGTTTCGCGGCGAGGTGCAGGGTTTCGGTGCCAGTGAGCAGCATCAGCGAGTCAGCGCTGATCGGCGTCGAGGACGTATCGGCGCAGGTCGTTTTCGGTTTGGTCCATGTGGGCCTCCATGGCGTCGCGACTTCGCCTGGGATCACCGGAGGTGAGTGCCTCGAGAATCGCCTCGTGCATAGCGATTGCGTTCACCTGGATCTCCGGAATTGACGATGTTTCGGTGCGGGCTTCGACCAGCAGACTG
>JAVRPG010000194.1:0-5021 GCA_032162325.1 Mycobacterium sp.
ATGAAGGGAACCTCGGCGAACCCGTCGCCATCGTCGTTGGCCAGCCCTGCGGCCAGCCGGACCGTCCAGGTGCCGGTGGGCTCCACCAACGAGCGCGGGATCTGGGCGAGGAAGGACCGCGACGCGGAGTCGACAGAGTGCTCGACTGGAGTCCTCGCGTCTGTCGTGAGATCGATCAGCCACGCGCCCGCACCGGAGACGAGTAGCGCCAGGTCGATGCCCGCGGAGCGGACACCCGCCCCCGCTGGCCATCGGTCGGTGGTTGCTTGGCCGCGGTCGGTGTCGAACGTGAACAACGCCATGGGGACGGACGGGTCGAGCAGCGTGTTCCAGTCGACCCGCCACCACGTGTGGGTGTCGGTGAGCCCGACGGCCACGCGGAAGATGTCGGCGCCGTTGCGGGCCGCGGGCCCGGGCGGGTAGATGTACGTGCCGCGCGGCGGCGCCAGCCCGCCGGTCGGGATGTCGACGAGCACGCCGGTCGCCCCGTGGTCGTCGTAGAGGAAGTCGGTCCAGAACAGTGCGCCGCCGGCGAAGCGGCTGGTGCCGCAGGTTCGCGGGAAGTCCTCGCCGAACGGCCAGCCGGCGGGGGCTGGAAGCCGGGGCTCGGGCCGCCGCGCCGCGGCCGGCACCCCTTCAGGCATCCCATCGACCACCACGAGTTGGGAAGGCGGGGCCGGCGGCGCCGGTGTGACCGCCTGCAAAACCGCGTCGGCGACGTGTAGCCCGACGCGAATGGGCAGGAGCGCGATGTCGACCAATGACATGGCTTCAACCTATGTGGCTGGGGGCGTGATCGGCGGTCGATTGTCGGTTTCTGGTGTTTCGGGCAAGCTAATTGAGGGTGAACGCTTCGTCGGCGCTGGAAATCGCGTCGGAAAATGTTGGCGGAGCGAGCCTTTCATAGAACGCCGATGTGTCTGCGCGATTGCACCGATGAGCGCGCGCGGACGCCATGATGGCGTTGAGCACCCCCAAAAGTAGGAGGCCCGGCCCGGATGTTTCCACGAGGGGCTAACGAGGTACTCCGGTGGTCCGGTAGGCCGGTAACCCAAGGTAGGAGATGACACTGTGAGCGCGACGGACAAGGCAAAGAACAAGGCCCAGGATCTCGGCGGTAAAGCAAAGGAAGCGGTCGGCAAGGTCACCGGCGACGAGCGCACCCGCAACGAGGGTAGGGGCGACCAGGCGAAGTCCAATCTCAAAGATGCCGGCGAGAAGGTCAAGGACGCCTTCAAGAAGTAGGACGGGCGAGCAAGCCAGTCCCTGCGTTGCTGAGCGTCACCGCACCACGATCGTGTGCTCCGCGCGGGGCACCAGCTCCCCGATGACGGGCGCGCCAGGAATCTCGCCGGCGATCAGCAGTCCGCCGGAGGTCTGCGCGTCGGCGAGCAGGAGCGCCTCCTCCTCCCCGACGGCCGTGAGGTCGGCATGCGGGCCGACCCACTCGAGGTTGCGGCGCGTGCCCCCGCTGACGTAGCCGGCCGCCAACGCCTCACGTGCCCTGTCCAGATAGGGCACCGCCGTGGAGTCGATGACCGCCGTGACGCCGCTGGCCCGTGCCAACTTGTGCAAGTGTCCCAGCAAGCCGAAACCTGTGATGTCCGTAGCACATTCAACACCTGCCTTGAGCGCGGCGATGGCGGCTTCTGCGTTGAGCGTAGTCATCACCTCGATCGCCGCCGGGAATCGCTCTCCAGTGGCCTTGTGCCTGCTGTTGAGTACGCCGATCCCGAGCGGCTTGGTCAGCGACAGCGGCGTGCCAGGCTTGCCGGCGTCGTTGCGTAGCAGCCGGTTCGGGTCAGCGATACCCGTGACCGCCAGCCCGTATTTGGGCTCCGGGTCGTCGACGCTGTGCCCGCCCGCGAGATGGCAACCCGCGTCGTTGCACACATCCAGCCCGCCGCGCAGCGTCTCGGCCGCCAGCTCGAACGGCAGCACATCGCGCGGCCAGCCCAACAGGTTGACCGCGACCACGGGTCGGCCGCCCATCGCGTAGACGTCCGATAGCGCGTTCGTGGCCGCGATCCGGCCCCAGTCGTACGCGTCGTCGACGACCGGGGTGAAGAAGTCCGTCGTCACGATCAGCGCCACGCCGCCCTCGATGCGCACCGCCGCCGCGTCGTCGCCGTCGTCGAGCCCGACCAGCAATTCGCCGACCGGATCCCGCGGCTGGGCCTTAGTCAGCCCGCGGACCACATCCTCCAGCTCGCCGGGCGGGATCTTGCACGCGCAGCCGCCGCCGTGGGCGTACTGCGTCAGTCGATAGGCCATGGCCTCCATGCTGCCTGCCATGATGGGGCCATGGGTCAGGGAGGCGTATCCGGTCTGGTGACCGGCACGGTCTTCAAAATCGCTGAGCGGCAGTTCCTGTCGCTGGCGGGTTCGATTCCCGTCCGCCTCCGCCATGCCCCCGGGACCTGACATGGGTGATCCTCGACGGCGTGTCCCCCGGACCGATGTGCTGCTAGCCGATCCTCGACTCGCCGAGGCCGAGCGCGTGCTCGGCCGCGCGCTGGTGAAATCCGTTGTCGCCCAAGCCCAGCAGCGGGCCCGAGCCGGTGAGATCGAGCCAGAGCAGGTCGCCGAGCACGCCGTCGCCGCACTCCCGGTCAGCGCGGCGAGCCTGCGGCCCGTCATCAATGCCACCGGCGTCGTCGTGCACACCAACCTCGGCCGCGCGCCGCTGTCACAGGCCGCGCTGGACGCGGTGCTCACCGCGGGTGGCGCCACCGACGTGGAGTTCGACCTGGTGACTGGCCGCCGCGCCCGCCGCGGTCGAGGTGCGCTGGCCGCACTGGCCCGCGCGGTACCCGCCGCGGGCGGCGTGCATGTCGTCAACAACAACGCCGCTGCGCTGCTGCTCGCCGCCATGACCCTGGCTCCCGGCAAGGAGATCGTGCTCAGCCGGGGCGAGCTGGTCGAGATCGGGGACGGCTTCCGCATCCCCGAACTGCTGGCGTCCACCGGGTCGCGGCTGCGCGAGGTCGGCACGACCAACCGCACCCACCTGCGCGACTACGCCGACGCGATCGGGCCCGACACCGGCTTCGTGCTCAAGGTGCATCCGTCGAACTTCCACATCACCGGCTTCACCTCGGCGGTGCCGGTCGCCGAGGTGGCGAAGCTCGACGTCCCGCTGGTGGTCGACATCGGCTCCGGGCTGCTGACCCCGCACCCGCTGCTGCCCGACGAGCCCGACGCGACGACGGTCCTGCGCGACGGCGCCGACCTCGTCACCGCGAGCGGCGACAAGCTCCTCGGTGGGCCGCAGGCCGGCTTGCTGTTCGGCGACGCCGAACTGATCGAGCGGCTGCGGCGACATCCTGCTGCGCGCGCCCTGCGTGTCGACAAGCTCACCCTCGCCGCCCTCGAAGCCACCCTGCTGGGTCCGCCCCCTCCGGTGGCCCAGGCACTGACCGCCGACGTGACCGAGCTGCGGGCCCGTGCGGAGCGGCTCGCCGCGCAGCTGCCGGATGCGCATGCCGTTGATTGCATCGGGGCCGTCGGCGGCGGCGGGGCTCCCGGCGTGGAGTTGCCCAGCGCCGGCGTGAGCCTTCCGGAGTCCTACGCCGCACCGCTGCGCACCGGCACCCCGGCGGTGGTCGGACGCCTCGAGGCGGGCCGGTGTGTGCTCGATCTGCGCACGGTTGCGCCCGAGGAAGACGAACTGGTGCTGAGCGCGGTGCTGACATGTATGTCATAGCCACCGCAGGCCACGTCGACCACGGCAAGTCGACGCTCGTGCACCGGCTCACCGGCATGTGGCCCGACCGGCTCGCCGAGGAGCAGCGCCGCGGCCTGACCATCGACCTCGGCTTCGCGTGGACCGAAATCGACGGCCGCGAGCTGGCTTTCGTCGACGTGCCGGGCCACGAGCGGTTCGTCGCCAACATGCTCGCCGGGGTGGGTCCGGTGCCCGCGGTGATGTTCGTCGTCGCCGCCACCGAGGGCTGGATGCCGCAGTCGGACGAGCATCTCGCCGCGCTCGACGCACTCGGCGTCCGGCACGCGCTGCTCGTGATCAGCAAGGCCGACCTCGCCGATCCCTCACCCGCCATCGAGCAGGCGCGGGAACGGTTCGCCGGCACCTCGCTCGCCGATCCGCCGGTTGTGCTGGGCGCCGACTTGGACCGCGTGCGCGCGGAACTGGTGGCGCTCGTCGACCGGCTGCCTCAACCGGACCGCGACGCCGACGTGCGGCTCTGGGTCGACCGCTCCTTCACCGTCCGCGGCGCGGGCACCGTCGTCACCGGCACGCTCGCCGCGGGCACCATCCGCGTCGGCGACGAACTCGAACACGCCGGGCGGCGCGTCACCGTCCGCGGCCTGCAGTCGCTGGGCCGGGATCAAACCGAAGTCGCCGCGGTGGCGCGCGTCGCGATGAACCTGCGAGGCGTGGACCGCCAGCACATCGGTCGCGGCGACACCGTGCGCACTCCCGGCGCGTGGCTGGACACCGCCGAGATCGACGTCGCGCTACGGTTGGCCGGTGAGCTGCACCGCCAGCTCGTGCTGCACGTCGGTTCCGCTGCCGTGCCCGTCCACGTCCGCCCACTCGGCACGTCCGCCGCGCGGCTGCGCCTGACCCGCCCGGCGCCGTTGCGCGTCGGAGACATCGGGTTGCTGCGGGATCCCGGCGAACACCGCATCGCCGCCGGGATCGAGGTGCTCGACGTGCGTCCACCGCAACTGCGTCGCCGCGGCGCAGCACGGGCCAGGGCCCAGGAACTGGCCAGCGGGCGCGCCCGACCGCCGGTCTGCGGACGCGCAAATGAGTTGCGCGCCATGGGTTTTACGGTGACGGGGCTGCCGGTGGGCGAGTGGATCGTGGACCAGCAGTGGTGGGCCGAGCGGCGTCAACAAATGATGACGGCCGTCCAACGGTGGGCCGCCGAGCACGACATCGCGGCGGGGATGCCGCTGGAAACGCTGCGGCAGCAGGTCGGGCTGCCCGGAGTCGAGTTGGTGCCGCCGCTGATCGAGGGCACGGGCCTTCACGTGGCCGACGGCGTCGTCCG
>JAVRPG010000195.1:0-2990 GCA_032162325.1 Mycobacterium sp.
CCGATGTCGAACGCGTCCGCCAGGTCGTATTCGCCGTCCTTGGCCGAAAGCATCAGTACCGGTGTCCACACCTGACGGGCCCGCAGCTGCCGCAACACCTGATATCCGCTGAGCCCGGGCAGCATGATGTCGAGCACCACCACATCGAAATCCCCGGTCGCAGCGGCCGCCAAACCGTGCACGCCATCGTGTTCGACGTCGACGACGAATCCCTCGGCGGCCAGGCCGCGACGCACCGTCTCGGCAAGCCGCGACTCGTCCTCGACCAATAGCACGCGCACGAGACGCCTCCATCTGCGGGCTCACCGATCCGATGACCCCAGTAGAGCAGAATCCTCGGCCGTCATCGATGACTTCTCAGCGTCTCCACAGCCACCGACCGCCAGGCTGGAACCATGTCCGACGTCGGAGCCGCGGTGAAGGAGGCAGTCTGGGACGCGATCGCCATCGTCGCCACGCCGGGAACGTTGGTGACCGGGCTCATCATCGCTGCCTTCGTCCTCGGCGCCCGCCGGCTGTCCCTCCACCGGTATATCGCTGCCGCGATGCGCGTCGCGGCGCTGCTCACGGCCCTGACGGCATTGGTGATCGCAGTCCACAGCCACGGGTGGGTGACCAGACTCGACACGGCCACCACGTCCTGGTTGGTCGCGCACCGATCCGTCGGCTTCGACGTTGCCGCGCCGGTGATCACCGACCTGGGCAGCCCGGTCGCGACCGCGGCCGCCGGCGCGATCTGCGCGGCGCTGCTGTGCTGGCGGGCACGTTCAACGATCCCGGGCATCATCGTGATCGGCACCGTCGGCGCCGCGGCGCTGGCCAGTACCGCACTCAAAGCGGTGGTCGATCGGCCCCGGCCCCCGCTGCAATGGCAGATAGTCCTCCAGACCGATCCGTCGTTCCCGTCCGGTCATGTCACCGGCACCGCCGCGCTGCTCGGTATCACCGCCGTCTGCGTCGGAATGGGTCGCAACCGCACCGTACGGGCCTGGCTGGCGGGTGGAGTGGTCACCGGCGTGCTGGTCATCGCCGCCACCCGCCTCTACCTCGGTGTGCACTGGCTCACCGACGTCACCGCGGGGGCGATCCTGGCCGCGGTGTTCGTGACCATCGGCGCCACCGTGTTCGCTGCCCTGCACGACCGGTCGGGCCAACACGACGCGCCGCCGGTCGCCGCGCCACCCGGCGAAGACCCACCGGTGACAACGTTCGGCGCCGGGCTCGTGAACCCCGACACCCGCATCGCGGCGGACCGCCACGGTGCGCGCCGCGTGAGCTCGCGCGACATCGGTGAACCCCATCTTGAGAGGAAGCCATGAGAAGCACCACGCCCACCGTGTCGGGTGTCGCGGCGGTCTTGGCCGCCGCGGCGGTGCTTGCCGGGTGCGGGACCAGCGGGACCGCCCCGTCCGGGTCGGGCGCCGGCAGCAGCACCCTCACGGCGCCGGCTCCCGAGAGCAACCCGGCTGGTGATATTCCCGACAACCAGGCGTTCGTGCCGTTCACTCCGCCCGGCGGCTTGTTCACGGTGTCGGTGCCCGAAGGCTGGGCGCGCACCACCGAAGGCGCCGCGACCATCTTCACCGACAAATCGAACACCGTGCGCATCGAGACACGCCCTCGTGCCGCCGCCCCAATACCCAGTCCGTAAGCGTCGACGAATTACCGACCATCGCGTCGTCCACCCCTGGTTACCGTGCCGGGGCAGTGAGCGCGGTGCAACGCACGGCTGGTCAGGTCATGCTGATCACCTACCAGGGCACCGCACCGCCGAACCCGGTCACCGGCAAAACCGGGACCGACGCCATCGAGCGCTACGAGTTCTGGCGCGACGGCCGCGAAGTAGTCCTGACCCTGTCCGGGCCGGTCGGCGCCGACAACGTCGACCCATGGCGCACCATCACCGATTCCCTGCAATGGCGATGACCACAGCGCCTGCGACACCGCCTGCGCTGGAAGCCCGGTCGCTGTACCGGTTCTACCGTGCCGGCTGATCGGCGCGCTCGAGCAGTTCGGCGTTGTGTGCCGCGAGCTCGGCGGCCTGGGCTTGGGCGGTTCGGATCGTGCGCCGGGTGAGCAACACCGCGGCGACGACTGCGGCGACCGCGGCCACGATCCACCAGAAGTACGCGCCAACGAACCCGATGAGTGACAGGATGCCGATGAACTGCCAGAAAATCCGCTCCATCATGTGAGCGTAGGACCACGGTCCGACATGCTGCGCTCAATCACGGGGTCCAGTAATCCTGACCATAAGGCCGTTGGCTTTCGTCTCGTTATGGACGATGCGCCCAAGACCAATAATACGAAACATATTGCGCGTCAATGGTTTTCGTGGTTATGATTTACTCATACAATAGAAAAGAGAAATCGGTGGGCCGGATGGCTAAACAAGAGCGATCGCCAACGGGCCACGCGGAAACAAGGTCCCCACCAGCAGTGGCCTCGGCCTGCTCCAGCTCGCGACAACCACATCAATCTGATCAGCTATGTCGTCAGCGAGATGTTCAGGTTCGCCGCGGCTGAAGGCCTTTGGCCGTCAGACAAGCTCGGCATGCTGTTCGAGACCGCCCAAGTGCGGTTCGGTGCGAAGGACCGTGGCCCCGCCGCTACACACAAGGTGGTCCTCCGTCGACGGCATCGACTTCGGGCACGACCAGCGCGCCGCCGAGATGCGCCTCCCCACTGTCTCCAAGACAAATACCACTCTCTCCCACCACATCATCGTATAAATTTCTGCACGGCGCACCTGCACAAAGGTGCGAGAATGGTTGTGGCACAGCATGTGCACAACCACGGCCACCGGATCCGGTGCGCCAACGTCGCCGTGAGTAGGTGGATCGATGTTGACGATCTCCAAGCTCAAGCAGTGGTCGATCAACTACTACATCGACACCGCCCAGGCCGCCGAACACGCCGCCCGAGACCTGGCGCGGGCGGGCGGCGAGCCTGACGAATACTGATGGACCGACACGGCATGGTATTCGCGA
>JAVRPG010000196.1:0-7319 GCA_032162325.1 Mycobacterium sp.
GGTAGCGCCACAACGCCGAGTAATGCACCCCGAGGCACCGGGCCAACTCCGTTGCCACCGCAGAGAAGACCTCAGACGGCGCGACCCCGCGGGCCACCAGTGTCGCTACCCGTCGCAGCGCGGCCTGTTGCTCTGCGAGTACGCCCAGTTTGTCCTGCTCGCGCCGCCGCTCACTCACGTCGCGACCAGCCACGTAAAGCAAGCCCTGGTCCGACGCAACGTTCCACTCCAGCCAACGCACGGACCCATCGCTGCTGATGACGCGGTGCTCAAACTGCGTGACCCCATGGCCACGCTTGAGATCGTCGAGCACCCCCCGCACCAGACTCAAATCGTCGGGATGAACGAAGTCGAGAAACGACCGCGACAGCAGCTCCTGGCTCGGATACCCGAATGTTCTCTCAAAGGCTCGATTTACGCGCTTCCAGCGGGCCGGCCGGCGCCCGATACCAAGCAGGTCAGACGACAGATCGAAAAACCGCTCCAGCTCCTTGCGGCTGGCCTCCAGCGCGTTGTGTATTTCCTCGTGGTCGCATGCCGCGCCAACCAGCAGTTCCAGGGGCGGCACCACCCGCTGGCGCAGCCGCTGCTGCATCGGCTTCGGCAGGTCGGCGGGCACCAGCAGCGTGCCGATTTGGGTGGCACCGTTGCGCAACGGGATCGCGAAATGGGGCTCGTCGGTGGAAACCGCTTCAAGCTTGAGCTCGGCAAACGCCAGCCCCAGCACCTGAGCCAGTCGTTTGGCGGCCTGATCCAGTGCGGAGCCCAGGTCGCCCGTGTATAGCATCAGCCGGGACAACTCAGCCGCGAGGTCGGCCTCCTTGCGGCGCTGATCTGCCTCTGCGGCGCGCGATCGGGCCACATCCGCCAGCGTGCTGACCGACAGCGCGACCACCAAGAAGACGGCAAGTGCCACCGCGTCCTCGGTCTGCGTCGGGATAAAGCTAAAGATTGGCGGTACATAGAAGTAGGCGAAGGCCAGGGCGCTGGCCAGCGACGTGGCCGCCGCCAGCCAGAAGCCCCATCCAATCGCGACGACCACGACGCCGAGCAGGTAAACCACAACCAGCGCGGTCTCGGAGGCGAGCTGTTCGAGCGGGTAGAGCACCAGGGTCTCCGCCACAACGAACGCCAAGGCGACCGCGAGCCCGAGCCCCAGGGGCCGAGGTGTTGGCCGCAACAATAGCGACACCAAACGTGCCCGCATCGATGCGTGCCTTACTTCCTCATCCGAAGGGCCGCTCGCCGAAGCCCCGACCGGTATCCAGTCGGGCTGCTGTGACGACTTCTGGGTCATAACGCACGCTCACGGTTTCACTTCAGACGAAGCCGGAGCGTGCATCGGCCTAGACCTGATCCCTGTTTCGTCGGTCGCCTCACCTCGTGGCGAACGGTTGTTCCTCGAATACGTGGCAACGCTTCAGATTCCACCGTAGAACTAGCTGCCCGATTCGGCAGGAAGCACGTTGGGCCGCCCTGCTGCTCCAGTAGCAGGACGCTGGGCATTTGCAGCTAGCAGGTAAGAGGTGATTCCTGTTAGTTGGGGGCGCTGATGGGCGTCAGTGGTGCCGACATGGCACTGCTAAACCGCAATGGTGGCAAGTAGCTCGTGACCGTGATCTTGATGACCACGATGTCGCCCTGCCCGCCAGATCGGAGAATTCAGATGCCCACTGACCCGGCAGTCATCGACATCGACCGGATGCCGCGCGGCGGCCCCGATGCTTCGTGGCTGGACCGGCTGCTACAGACCGATCGCCTGGAGTACCTGGACCGCGACGACGTCGACGATCGGGTCAAGCGCCAGGTCGTGCGCTCTCTGGAACTTCTCGGCAGCCTGTTCAAGGACCATGAGAAGTTCGCCCGGCTGGCGCTCGACGAGGTTGCCGATGTCGCCGATCCGACGATTCTGGAACTGGGCTCCGGTCACGGCGGGCTGTCACGCAAGCTCCTCCAGATCCATCCCAGCGCGCAGGTCACCGTCACCGATATCGATCCCACCTCCGTGGCCAACATCGCGGCTGGGGATCTGGGCCGCCACCCCCGGGCGACGGTACGCGTCGTGGACGCCACCGCAATCGACGCCGCCGACGGAGAATTCGATCTGGTGGTCGTCGCCCAGTCCTTTCATCATTTGCCGCCGCCGCTGGCCTCACGGGTCTTCGCCGAGGGCACCCGGGTGGCGGACAAGCTGCTCATCATCGACCTGCCACGGCCGCCGTCGATCCCGCACATCGCAGCGCTGGCGCCGTTCCTGCCGCTAACTGTCGTCCACCCATTCGCCCACGAAGCCGTCATCAGCTCACTGCGGGCCTACAGTCCCTCGGCGATGCGGGCACTGGCCCGATACGCCGACCCGACAATCCGGCTGCGACTTCACAAGCGGCCGTCGGGCCGCCAGATCGTCGTCGCCAGCCGCCCCGGCTAGTGGCGTCGAGCCAACATCCGGTCGCAAATTGACGAAGGAAATCGACATGCAGATTGGAATTATCGGAGCCGGCTCTCTCGCGCGTGCAGTTGCCGCCGTCGCAACCAACCACGGGCACGACGTGATGGTGTCCAATACGCGCGGTCCCGCTACGTTGTCCAGTCTCGTCGACTCCATCGGCTGCAAGGCCGGCACACCCGAGGAGGCCGCGGCGTTCGGCCATATCGCGCTTGTCGCGATCCCGCTGAAGGCCTACCCCACCGTTCCCGCCGCCCAGCTGGAAGGAAAGATCGTCCTCGACGCCACCAACTACCACCCCGAGCGTGACGGCCGTATCGACGAGTTGGACCGGGAAGAGATTACGACGAGCGAACTGCTGGCCCGACATCTGCCCAACTCGACGATCGTTAAGGCGTTTAACGCGATCACGGCGGCCGACATCGCGAGCGACGGGCTGCCCTCGGGTTGGCCCGGCCGAAGGGCGCTCCCCGTCGCCGGTGATGACGCCGTCGCAAAGAAGGTAGTCGCCGAGCTGCTCGACGAGCTTGGTTACGACACGGTGGACGCGGGACCGCTCCTTGAGGGAAGGCGCTTCCAGAAAAACACCCCCGCATATTGCATCCCAATGGATTCCAGGGGACTTCGGGCAACGGTTTACAACACCTTCAACCCTCAACGGAACCGAAACATCGTCGATCGGGTAAGGCGGCAGGAGGAGAAGGCATGGCTCAGGGGTAGTACCGGCGGGCGATGTGCTCGGCAAGCATGATCGTGGTGACATTCGTGGTCGTCGAGGGCACCCGGGGCATGATCGACGCGTCAACGACTCTGAGATGGTCCACGCCCCGCACCGCGGCGGAGCCATCGACAACGGCCCATGGATCGTCGTCGCCGCCCATCGGGGCGGTCGAAGTCGGGTGCTGGTAGGAGGCGAGCTGTTCGCGGATGGTGCGCGCGAGGGTTTCGTCGTCACGGACTGCGTCTCCGGGGGCCAGTTCGCCGGCCAGTACCGAGCTCATCACCTCGGCGCGCGCGATCCGCCGGCTTAGCTTGACGCCCTCCAGTAGACGGCGCTGGTCGCGCGGCTCGGCCAGGAAGTTGTACTTGATCGCGAGCCCTTCCATGGGGTCCGGCGACCGCAATGCCACGGCGCCGATGGAGTCCGGCCGGGTGACGGCGACCGCGAGCACGATCGCGCCGCCGGTCGGGCTGCTCGCCGGGTCGACGAGGTGAGTCGCGGAGACGTGCAGGTCCAGCTCGTCGGGGGCGGCCTCGCTGGAGGCGGTCCATAGCAGAGCGCCGGCGGCCGGCGTCATGTCGCGTACTTCGGGGCGCACGGCGTGCACGTTGTAGTAGAAGGGTTGGTCCTGGAAGCGCAGCCCGACTGGCAGGTCGGCGACGACGTCGATGTTGTGCTGACGCAGTTGCGCGGCGGGCCCGATTCCGGAGCGCAGCAGGATGCCCGCGCTACCGAAGGTTCCGGCCGAGAGGATGACCTCCCCGGCCCGGTAGCGGTGTCCGTCGACGGTCGTGACGCCGGTCGCCACGCCCTTCTCGATGATCAGCCGGTCCACTTCGCTGTCGGAGGTGATGGCGAGGTTCGGCCGTCGCCGCACCTGGTCGGTGAGGTAGACCATCGCGGTGTTTTGCCGCTTCTCGTCGATCAGGTTGAGCGGGTAGGGACCGACTCCGTTCTGTTTGGCGCCGTTGAAGTCGGTAATCCGGTTGAAGCCCTGGTCGGCTGAGGCATCGATGAACGCCCGCAGCGACGGTGTGAGTTCGGCGTAGCGCCGCTGACGGATCGGGAACGGCCCCGACCGACCGTGCCAGGCGTCGTCGCCATCTGGGGTGTTTTCCAGCAACCGGAAAGTGTCGGCCACCTCGGCGATCGACCAGCCCCGGACGCCGTCGGCGCTCCAGCTTTGAATGTCGGCGGCCCTGGCCCGTACCGCGACGGCCCCGTTGACCGCGGAGCTGCCGCCTAAGACCTTGCCGCGTGGCGCAGGCACCGTTCGGCCAGACCCGTCGACGGTTGCCTCCAGGTGCCAGTCGTGCTCGACATCAGTGCCGACCTGGGTCGGGTCGAGCAGGGACGCGGGGAAAGCGCCGCTGGGGTACGACTTGCCCGCTTCGAGCAAAAGCACGCGCCGAGCTGGGTTGGCCGAGAGCCGATTAGCGAGGGCGGCGCCGGCCGAACCTGCCCCGACGATCAGCACGTCGAATCGTTCCGACGTGGCGTTGGTGTCCATCATTGATCTTCCTTTCGTCTAGAACACGGCCCGGTGCGGCCGCCTTGTACGTTCAGGTAAACAGCGGCGGGCGGCGGTGGGGGCGCGCTGTATGGCACCGTTGAACAGCGGTCTGCCAGCACCCCCTTCGCTGCTGCCGCGCAACGCGCGCCGAGCGATAATCCAGGGATGAGCCACATCGAGCTGAGAGATTTTCTGCGAGCCAGCCGGGCGCGGATCAGTCCGGCCGCCGCAGGTCTGCCCGACCGCAGCAGCGACGCCGGGCGTCCGGCGCGTCGGGTGCCGGGGCTGCGCCGCGAGGAGGTCGCCCAGCTCGCCGGTGTCAGCGTTGACTACTACGCCCGGCTCGAGCAGGGCCGGACCCGGCAAGTGTCGTCTGCGGTGCTGGACGCGGTGTCCGCCGCGCTGCAGCTGAATCAGACCGAACACGACTATTTCGTCGGACTGGTTCTCGCGCACTACACCCGCAGCCGCTCAGCCGTGCCGTCGGCGCCGCCCCGGGTACGTCCGGTGGTTCGGCGGCTGCTGAATTCATTTTCCGGTTCGCCTGCGTTTGTGCTCGGCCCGGGAATGCAACTGCTGGCGATGAACGACCTCGCCAAGGCGCTGCTGTTCGATATCGGCGCGGTTCCGGTCCGGGAACGGAATCTCGCCCGGTGGGTCTTTCTCGCCCCCGAGGCCCGGGAACGCTACGTCGAGTGGGAAGAAGTGGCCTCGGAGCTGGCTGCAGTACTGCGGGTCGACGCCGCGGCCGACCCCGACGACCGGCAGCTCAACGAACTCATCGGCGAACTGACGGTGAAGAGCGCGGAATTCCGCTCGGTATGGTGCGAACACCGAGTCTACGAATGCACCTGCGGCACAAAGCGTTTCACCCACCCTGTTGCCGGGCCGATACAACTGGACTACCAAGCCCTCGACATCCCGGCAAGTAGCGGCCAGCGCATCATCGTCTACACGGCACCGGAAGGCTCCCGATCCGAGGAAGCACTCAGCCTGCTCACGAGCTGGACCATGACCGCCCAACCGCGAAACACCTTGAATACAGATGCGGCCCAGAGCAATCCGGTCCGCGACGACTAACCGACATCGCTCGGCGTTGGCCCGTCGGTTCTCACGAACCGTGGCGGAATCCCACGCCTGATGGCTGAGCGATGGCGGATCCGCCACCTGTGTGAGACACACGCGGGTAGCTCAATGCCGAGCCGGCGCTGAGGCGGTGTGGCGAGAGGCTTTCGCCAGGGCGCGGATTTCGAGGAAAGCGGCGAGCCGACCACAGCCCTCAAGATGCCGCTCAGTCGCGTGGACTCGGTGATCAGCAACCGGCGTCGGCACCGCATGCGATTTCTTCGAGTCGCGTTACGGCTCAAGCCGGCGCGCGCGTCGGATTGTTGGAACCGATGCCCACGGATCCGGTGCCGGTGTTGGAGTATTCGCTACCGCGGAGTGAGGTCGGCTCGCAGCAGTTCGTCGATCTGTGCGAGTGCGGACGCCATGCCTTCGTCCATTCCCATCGCGATGATCTGCTCCATGGCTTCGAGCGAAGGGAACGTCGTTGCGATGGCCATACGGGTGCCACCTTCGGGCCGCTGGTTGAGGGTGACGCGCATGGTCATCGTGGGCATGTCCGGGTTGGGGTCGCCATTGTCGTCTGCGAACCCATCCTCGAACTCGAGACGGTGCGGAGCTTCGACCGCGAGCACGCGCCACCAGCCGCGTGCCTCGTCGCCCTCGGGACCGGTCATGAAATAGGTGACGCTGCCGCTGGGGGTGAGGTCATGGTCGACGAAGGTCGCTGGGTATGTCGGCGGGCCCCACCACCGCTCGAGCTCACGCGGGTTCTCCCACAACTGCCACACGCGTGCGATGGGCGCGTCGAACTCAGAAACGATGGTCATCGTCATGGTCGCGGGGTCCTTGTGGACATTCGTGACGGTCATGTGTCGGCTCCTTCACCCAGGGTCGTCGGCGAGGGTCTCGCCGAATCGTTCGATGCGGCTTCGCCACACCGCTTCCAACTGTTCGAGCAGGCGGTACGCGTCACGGACCGTGTCGACGTTGCCGCGAACGAGTTGCTCGCGCCCCTGCCGCCGCTTGGTCACGAGCCCGGCACCTTCCAGCACGGCGACGTGTTTCTGGACGGCGGCGAAGCTCATCGGATAGCGGCGCGCGAGAGCCGAGACGGAATGCTCGCCCTGCATGGCACGCATGACGATGTCTCGCCGGGTGGCGTCCGCAAGTGCATGAAACAGTCGATCTGCCCGCTGCTGCTTCACCGAACCTACAACCATATAGTTGTAGGTTAGCAGCCTCACCCGACGCCGTAAAGGCCATGCCGAGCTGCCGTGACGACTACTCGCCGGGCGGCAACGTTCCACGCCACGGGGACGCACGCTTGCAGGTCGCCGCTGCGCGCAGCAGGTCAGCGTCGGCGAAACGGCGCCAATGTCATATTCTCATCCGCGGTGTCATATGTGACACGGCAGTGAGATTCGACCGCCTCACTCAGGTGTCACAAGGATGCTTTCAGCAGCTGCGGGCGGCTCTTAACTGAGATCTGAAGGAATGACACGAGTTTCGAGACAAAGGCGGCACGACATCACGTGAGACAGCGTGCGTCACTGCAAGGTGAAATCCTGACG
>JAVRPG010000197.1:0-2958 GCA_032162325.1 Mycobacterium sp.
ATTCCTGTTTCGCGACGTCGACGGCAGGGAAAACTGGTTCAGGGTCGGTTCCGTCCCCTTGCGCCGGGACGACGGGCAGGTTCAGGAGGCGTTGGCGATCGTCGTCGATATCGACGCCGAAAAGCGCCTGCTCGATATCCAGCAGCGGATCAATACAGCGCTGGAACAGCGAGTGCGCGAGGAAATGGCGGCGCGCGAGGCAGCCCAGCAGCGCGCCGCCCACGCCGAACGGATGCACGCGCTGGGCCAGATCGCCGGCGGCATCGCGCATGATTTCAACAACGTGCTGCAGGCGGTGTCCGGGGGTGCGAATCTGATCGAGCGCCATCCGCAGGACGCAGAACGCGTCCTGCGCAACGCGCGCATGGTGTTGGATGCGGCCAGGCGCGGCGCCGCCATCACAAGCCGGCTGCTCACGTTCTCCCGCCGCGGCGACCTGCGCGCCGAAAACGTCGACGCCGCCACGCTATTGACCGACATGGCGGAGGTGCTGACCCACACCCTGGGCGGCTCTGTCGTCTGCAAGGTAGATGTGTCGTTCGGCTTGCCGCCGCTGGTGGCGGATCGCGGTCAGTTGGAGACGGTGCTGGTCAACCTCGCAACCAACGCGCGCGACGCCATGCCGTCCGGCGGCACGCTGACTCTGGCCGCGGATACGGAGATCGTCGCTGCCGGTGTGCCGCATCCAGCGGGACTGGCACCCGGCGGCTATCTGCGAATCGTGGTCAGCGACACCGGCACCGGCATGGACCGGACGGTGCTCGCCCGGGTGACCGAACCGTTCTTCACCACCAAGCAACCGGGTAAGGGAACCGGCCTCGGATTGGCGATGGCGAAGGGGTTCGTCGAGCAGAGCGGCGGCAGTCTGTCGATCGACAGCGTGATCGGGCGCGGCACGCGGATCGTCCTTTGGCTGCCCAGCGCGGCTGGTGCAGCGGGGTCATTTTCTCCGCAAGCCGGCTCAACGAGCCACACCGGCCCAGATAAACCATGTGTGCTGTTGGTCGATGACGACGCCATCGTGCGGGACGTATTGACGCTGTCGCTGGAGGACTCCGGGTATGTGGTGCTGCCGGCGGACAGCGGAGCGACGGCCTTGAGCCGGCTGCAGACGCGCCAGCGCGTCGATATCATCGTTTCCGACCTGACGATGCCGGCGATGGACGGGCTGACACTGATCCGAGCGGCGCAGGAGCGGCGTCCCGGTCTGCCCGCCATATTGCTGACCGGATATGCCGGCGATGGCGCCGCTCTGGCGGTCGGGGGCGCGATCAGCGGCGCGTTTTCGCTGTTGCGCAAGCCGATATCCGGCACCCAGCTGGTCGACCGGATCGGTGCGTTGCTCGCATCGAGGAAGCAGACCAGCAGCACGTAACGATATCCGGCGCCGGCAGGGTTCTACGACGCAGAGACCGCCGCAAAATCCGGCGCGGGCACCGGAGTATCCCTCTGCCGACGCCGCCTCGGCTAAGATTATTGGTCCGGAGACGTCGATCACCGCACCGGTGAACGGCTCGATCGGCCCCGAGCCGATGGCGCACAACGCCTCGGACAGCGGCAGGCCGCACCGTAATTTTGACCCCACCCAAACACTCTCTAGGATGGCAGGCTTTGGTCGATGGGAATGAACATGGGTCCACTCGTAACGACGGAATGGCTGGCGGAGCAACTGGGTAAGCCCGACATCGTCGTGTTCGACGCGACGAAATACCTGCCGAACGAGCCAAAGGACGGCCGCGCCGAGTTCTTGCGAGCCCATGTCCCTGGTGCCCGATATTTCGATATCGATGAGATCGCCGACCCCGACACCGACCTGCCGCACATGGTCCCTACTCCCGGCCGATTCGCTAAACTCATGGCAGCGCTGGGCGTCAGCAACACCTCGAGAATCGTGTTCTATGACCAGAAGGGCCTGACGTCGGCCGCCCGCGGCTGGTGGCTGATGGGCCTGTTTGGTCACGACAATGCAGCGGTGCTGGATGGCGGCTTGCCGAAGTGGCTGAAGCAAGGCCGGCCCACAGAAGACGGCGAACCGGTCGCGCCTGCGCCGGGCATGTTCCGCCCCGATCACCGTGCCGGCCAGATTCGCGGCATCGGCGACATGCTGCGCAACGTGCGGACGCAATCGGAGCAGGTACTCGACGCCCGCGCCGCCGGGCGCTTCACCGCAGCTACGCCGGAGCCGCGCGCCGGCATGCGCAGCGGCCATATCCCCGGCTCCATAAGCGTTCCCTACACCGACCTTCTGTACGACGACGGCACGTTCCGCTCCGCCGCTGAAGTGCGGCAACGCTTCGCGTCCGCCGGCATCGATGGCGGGCGGCCGCTGGTGACGAGCTGCGGTTCGGGTGTCACCGCCTGCATCCTCACGTTGGGGCTGCGCATTGCAGGCATACCCGAGGGCGCAGTGTACGACGGGTCCTGGACGGAATGGGGCGGCCGCTCCGACACCCCGATCGAGGTAGGCTGAGACATGACCGACGAAACCAGTAAGCGCGGCTTCCGCACCACCCTCTCGCACATCGGTCGGGCCACCAAACGGGAGCATGGATTCGTCAATCCGCCGCTGCTGCGTGGCTCCACCGTCCTGGTTCCGACGGTTGCCGAACGTCAGGCGCTGCAGGCCAGGCGTGGCGAACAGGTGTTGACCTACGGCACCGGAGGTTCCGCCACGCATTGGGCGCTTGAGGATGCCATCGCCGCGATTGAGGGCGGCACGCGCTGCTACATCGTGTCGACCGGTCTGGCAGCCGTGACAACACCGTTGCTGGCTTGGCTCAAGGCGGGTGATCACCTGCTGATGCCGGATCACGTGTACGGACCGGCGCGCAATTTCGCCTCCACCATGCTGCGCGACTTTGGCGTCGAGACGACGTTCTACGTGCCGGAGGTCGATGAGGCGGGGATTGCCGCATTGATGCGGCCCAATACCAAGGTGGTTTACACCGAAAGCCCCGG
>JAVRPG010000198.1:0-3390 GCA_032162325.1 Mycobacterium sp.
GGTGGTGGGGTGGGCGGCCTGGCGCTTGACCGGGATGTGGGTGTGTTCGGGCACGTAGAACGTGGCAAAGCCGTGGTCATCGGCGAGTTTGGCCGCTGCCGCCGGGGTAATGCCGCGGTCGCTGGTAAAAAGTACGAGCCCATACTCCATGCCAAGAATTAGAACGTGTTCCAGTCTGGCGGGCAAGGCCGGGGTCATCCTCGCGCTGCGTGAGCTCACCGAGGACGCCGTGAGCTGCGAGCCCGTCACGCTGGCCGGGCCGACATGCGACAGCGCCGACGTGATCGCCCGCGACTACCCGATGCCGGCGCTCGACATCGGTGATGTCGTGGTCAGCCCGCTGATCGGCGCCTACACCAGCGTCACGTCGTCGCGGTTCAACGGCATTCCCGCCACCCCGATCGTGATGAGCTGACGCCTGGGTTTCCGTCACCGCGAGCGTTACCCGCGACGATTGGCGACCGCGTTGGTGGGATGGCACACCATGACGACTGAACGCATCGCCGACCACGTCAAGTTCGCGTACTGGGTGCCCAATGTCAGCGGCGGCCTGGTCACCAGCGACATCGAGCAGCGCACCGACTGGAATTACGAGTACAACGCCAAACTCGCGCAGACCGCGGAGAGCAACGGCTTCGAGTACGCGCTGTCGCAGGTCCGCTACGAGGCCAGCTACGGAGCCGAATATCAGCACGAGTCCACCAGCTTCTCGCTGGCCCTGCTGCTGGCCACTCAGAAGCTCAAGGTGATCGCCGCCGTCCACCCCGGCCTGTGGCAACCGGCCGTGCTGGCCAAGCTCGGCGCCACCGCCGACCACCTCAGCAATGGCCGATTTGCGGTCAACGTGGTGTCCGGCTGGTTCAAGGACGAGTTCACCCACCTGGGTGAGCCGTGGCTCGAACACGACGAGCGCTACCGCCGCAGCGCGGAGTTCCTGCAGGTACTGCGGAAGATCTGGACCGAGGACGACGTCGATTTCCGCGGCGACTTCTATCGCATCCACGACTTCACCCTCAAGCCCAAGCCACTCAACACGCCCGAGCGGCCGAACCCGGAAATCTTCCAGGGCGGCAACTCCGCTGCCGCGCGCCGCAACGGCGGCTACTACTCCGACTGGTACTTCTCCAACGGCAAGGATTTTGACGGGGTCACCGAACAGCTCGTCGAGGTGCGCGACCACGCCCGCGCCGCCGGCCGAGCCGGCAATCCAACAGGGGCCGGTCGCGAAGTCCGCTTCGGGCTCAACGGATTCATCATCGCCCGCGACACCGAGAAGGAAGCGCGCGACACCCTGCGCGAAATCATCGACAAGGCCAACCGTCCCGCGGTCGAGGGATTCCACTCCGCTGTGCAACAGGCCGGCAACTCGACGTCCGATAGGCGCGGCATGTGGGCCGACTCGACGTTCGAGGACTTGGTGCAGTACAACGACGGGTTCCGCACACAATTGATCGGCACACCCGAGCAAATCGCGGAACGCGTTGCGGCGTACCGCAAACGCGGTGTCGACCTGATCCTCGGCGGCTTCCTGCACTTCCAGGAAGAGATCTCCTACTTCGGCTCGCGGGTACTGCCGCTGGTGCGCGAAATCGAGGATTCCGAAGAGGATTCGGTCGATTCACCGGTGCTGGTGTCGGCCTGAGGTGCAGATGGCCGCCGCCTTCACACCAGGGTGCGCTAGCGTGGGTGAACGAATCGCTCAGGCGTCCAGCACAGGAGAGGTCATGACCTACCCGCCCGGTAGCCCCGGATATCCACCCGCACAACAACCGACCACTCAGTTCGCAGCGCCCACCCAGCAGTTCGGCAAGTTGCCCGACGCCACCCCGACCGCCGAGGGCCCGAGCAGGCTGCCGGTGTATCTGACCGCCGCGGTGGCGGCCCTTGGCCTCGCCGTGTACCTGTCGAGCTACGGCCCGCTGTTGGCAACGAGCGCCGACTTCTTCACGCCAACGCTGCTCGACCTCGGCGTGGTGGCGTCGCTCCTCGGCGGGTTGATCGCCGGTGTCGGCCTGGTGCCCAGGCAGAAGACGGCGCCCGCACTGGTGGCGGTGATGTCGGTGCTGGGCTTCCTGCTCGTGATGGTTATCGTGCTCACCGCGCCTCAGGGCGTCGAGATCAAATGGGGCCTCTACCTGATCATCGCGTTCAGCGTGTTGCAGGCGATCGTCGCCGTCGCGGTACTGCTGTTCGACGCGGGTGTCATCACGCCTCCTGCGCCGCGGCCACGCTACGACCAGCAGCAGCAGTATGGCCAGTACGGCGGCCCTGGACCGTATTACGGACAGCCTCATCAGCCCGGCCCACCGCACCAGCAGGGCCCCCCGCAACAGCAGCGCCCTGGTTATCCGTCGCCGTACGGCGGTGGCTACCCCGGTGGTCCGTCGACGGGTGGATTCTCGGCGGGCCAGCAGGGCGGCCCTCCGACGCCGCCCACCGGTTTCCCCACCTACGGCCAGCCGCCGTCAGGCAATGCGCCGACGACACAGGTGCCGGCACAACCGTCGTCTTCCTCACAGTCCGGCCCTCCGCAGTCGTAATCTGGGCCGCGCGTGCGTCAACTTCGCGCGCGTGAGCGTGCGGGGGGAGCGGCCCAACTAGTGGACAACCGGCCAGTCGGCACACGCCAGGCGCGTGAGCTGCTTCGGGTCGCGTTCGGTCCGTCCGTCGTGGCGTTGGTCATCATCGCGGCGGTGACGCTCCTGCAGCTTCTCATTGCCAACAGCGACATGACCGGCGCGCTCGGCGCGATCGCCAGCATGTGGCTGGGTGTGCACCAGGTGCCGGTGTCGATCGGCGGCCGCGAGCTCGGCGTGATGCCGTTGTTGCCGGTGCTGGCGATGGTGTGGGGCACCGCGCGCACCACCGCGGCGGCCACCTCGCCTTCCGGAGCCGCCGGGCCGGCGACATCGGGCACAGTGTCGTGGTTCGTCACACGCTGGGTGGTCGCGTCGGCGCTTGGCGGGCCCCTGCTGATCGCCGCGATCTCGCTGGCGGTCATCCACGACGCGGCCTCGGTGCTGACCGAACTGCAGACGCCGAACGCTTTGCGGGCGTTCGGCGCTGTGCTTGCGGTGCATGCGATCGGCGCGGCGATCGGGGTCGGGTCGCGCGTCGGCCGCCGGACGTTGGCAGCGTCCCCGTTGCCGAAGTGGTTGCCCGACGCGTTCCGCGCGGCAGCAGCGGGAGTGTTGGCGCTGGTCGGCCTATCCGGCGTCGTGATGGTCGGCTCCCTGGTCGTGCACTGGTCGACGATGCACGACCTGTACGCGATCACCGACTCGGTGTTCGGGCAGTTCAGCCTGACCGTGCTGTCGGTGCTGTATGCGCCGAACGTGATGATCGGCACGGCTGCGGTGGCGGTCGGGTCCAGCGCACATGTCGGACTGG
>JAVRPG010000199.1:0-3718 GCA_032162325.1 Mycobacterium sp.
GTGTCGGTGTGCCGCGCGTGCCCGCGGCTGGTCGAGTGGCGCGAAGAGGTCGCCGTCGTCAAGCGCAAGTCGTTCGCCGACCAGCCGTACTGGGGCCGGCCGATTCCGGGTTGGGGGTCGGTGCGGCCTCGGGTGGTGATCGTCGGCTTGGCGCCCGCCGCGCACGGCGGCAACCGCACCGGTCGTGTGTTCACCGGTGACCGTTCGGGCGACTTCCTGTTCGCGGCGCTGCATCGGGCCGGATTGGCCAATCAAGCGACGTGTGTCGACGGCGGGGATGGGTTGGTGCTCAACGACACTCGGGTGGTGGCGGCTGTGCGCTGCGCGCCGCCGGGCAATGCGCCGACACCGGCCGAACGCGCGACGTGTGCACCGTGGCTGGATGCCGAGTGGCGGCTGGTTGGATCCGAGGTGCGGGTGATTGTCGCGCTCGGGGCGTTCGCGTGGCGGGCGGCGCTGCAGATGATCCGGTCCGCAGGGCGCACGGTGGCAACGCCGGCACCGCAATTCGGGCATGGCGCGACGGCGACGCTCGGTGACGTGACGCTGCTCGGTTGCTACCACCCGAGTCAGCAGAATACGTTCACCGGCAAGCTGACGCCGCAGATGCTCGATGACATCTTCCTGCAGGCCGCCGACGTCCTGGGGAACGCCCACAGGGATGATTGCGTTGACTAAGGAATGCGACTTTCCGTCCTTGATCTAGTCCCGGTGCGCACCGACCAGTCGACGTCCGACGCGCTGGCGGCGACGACGCACCTCGCTCAGACGGCTGACCGCCTCGGGTACACCCGCTACTGGCTGGCCGAACACCACAACATGCCCGCCGTGGCGGCCACCAGCCCGCCGGTGCTGATCGCGCATCTGGCCGCGCATACGTCGCAGCTGCGGCTGGGTTCGGGCGGCGTGATGCTGCCGAACCACGCGCCGCTGGCGGTGGCCGAGCAGTTCGCGCTGCTGGAGGCCGCCCACCCGGGCCGCATCGACCTCGGCATCGGTCGGGCACCGGGGTCGGACCCGGTCACCTCGCTGGCGTTGCGCGGAGCGGCAGGCCGCGACGACCACGACATCGAGGCGTTCCCGGAGTATCTCGACGACGTGGTGGCGCTGATGAGCGCGCGCGGCGTGCGGGTACCGCTGCCGCGCGATCTGATGCGCGAGAACTACGTCCTCAAGGCCACGCCTGCGGCGGTGACCGAGCCGACGCTGTGGCTGCTGGGGTCGTCGATGTACTCCGCGCATCTGGCCGCGGCGAAGGGCCTGCCGTACGTGTTCGCCCACCACTTCTCGGGGCAGGGGACCGCCGAGGCGCTCGAGGTGTATCGGTCGGAGTTCCGGCCGAGCGACCTGGCGTCCGAGCCCGTGACGTTCCTGACTGTCAACGCGGTGGTGGCCGAAACCCGTGACGAGGCAATGGCTTTGCTGCTGCCAAACCTACAGATGATGGGGCGGTTGCGGACCGGTCAGCCGCTCGGTCCGCTGGATCTCGTCGAGGATGCCGAACAGCAGGAACTGAGCCCACAGGCCCTGCAGGTAGTGGAGTCGGGGTTGCGGCGCGCCGTCGTCGGCACCCCGACGGAGGCCGCGGATCAGATGCGCGCCCTGGCCGACGAGTTCGGCGTCGACGAGGTGATGGTCAACCCCGTCGCGTCCGCACACCGCGGCACCGATCCTGCGACCGCACCCGCCCGCGACGTGACGCTGGAACTGCTCGCCAAGGAGCTCTTCTAGGCCGTCACACCCGCCACATCAGCACTACAAAGCCGGGCATGATGTGAGTCGAAAACGTGATATCACATGCGATATCACGTTCTGAGGGGTGCGATTGCTTCTAGGGCGTCAGCCTGACCACCGGAATCGGCCGCGACGTCATCTTCTGGTAGCCGATGTAGCGGTTCTTGTTGTTCTTCATGTTGTTGACGACCTCCCACAGCCGCGGATAGTCGGGGTCACCGGGCACCACCGGTTGTGCGGTGACCGCGAAACGCTTTGGGCCGACGTTGATCTCGACGTTGGGATTGGCCTTCAGATTGTGGTACCAGCCCGGCGCACGGGGATCGCCGCCCTTGGATGCCACGACGAGATAGTCGTCGCCGTCGCGGGCATAGCTCAGCGACGTCGTGCGCGGCTTTCCGGTCTTGGCGCCGACTGTGTGCAGCAGCAGCGCGTCCGGCGCGCCGGGCACGTGGTGGCCAATCCACCCGTTTGTGCCCTGATAGATAGCGTTGTGGACGCGGAGGAATGCATAGACGCCCTTCTCGGCCAGCGAGGTCATGGCGTCAGTCTTGCGTAGCCGAGTCGAGTTGCGCCAGCGCATCGCGCAGCAGCCGGCCGGACTCTTCGCGGTCCGGATCCCGCCGCAGCAGCATGCCCTTGGCGAACGACAGCTTGTCGCCGTTTTGCCGCGGCAGAACGTGCAGGTGGATGTGGAACACGGACTGGAAGGCGGCCTTGCCGTCGTTGATGACGACGTTGTTTCCGTCGGCGTGCAACCCCGACTGGCGGGCGGCCCGGGCAATGCGCTGACCGATGCGCACCAAGTCGGTGACCGTGTCAGGCGGTGTGTCGGTCAGGTCGACGGTGTGGCGCTTGGGAATGACCAGGGTGTGGCCGCGGATGAACGGGCGGATATCGAGGATGGCGAGGTAGTCGTCGTCCTCGTAGATCCGGATGGCGGGAGCCTCGCCGGCGACGATGGCGCAGAACACGCAGGACATTCCGTCACGTTAGCGGCTCAACTGCCGACGTTTTCCTTCGCCCACTCGGCCATGCGGCGGTCACGTTCCTCGGGGGAGACGTCCTCGACGCGGGTCATCACGGTCCAGCGCTGGCCGAACGGGTCCAGGATCGACGCGAACCGGTCGCCGGTGACGAACGTCTGCGCGGGTTCGCGGATGGTGGCGCCGGCCTGCTCGGCCTTCGCGACGACCGCGTCGACGTCCTCGCAGTACAACGCGACCGAGTGGGTGGCCGGTGCCTTCGGGTCGGGCGCGGCGATCTGATATGCCTCTGCCGGGTCGCCGAGCTGGAGGCGTCCGTTGCCGAAGTCGAGCTCCGCGTGCGCGACCGTGCCGTCCGGGCCATCCATCCGGTCGACGAGCTTGGCGCCGAACACCGAGACGTAGAAGTCGATCGCGGCCGAGGCGCCGTCGATGCACAGGAACGGGGTCAGGCTGGTGTAGCCCTCCGGAATTGGTTTGACGCTCATGTCCGCCAGTTTCGTAGCCGGGTTTTCATGGGCGCTTGGAAAAACGCGACACAAGCGGCGTGACTACGCTGGCCCGCATGCACGACGATCCAGGCCTTGACGATGAATTCGCGGATGAGTCCGAAGAGGATGATGCGGCAGTAGAGGACGAAAACGCCCACACGCTTTCGATTCGTCGCGCAAACGGCGAAGAAGTGTTGACCATCTTCTCGCCGAATGAGGAGTGGAGCGTCTACCTGCAGCCGGGTGGCGGGATGACGAACGCGTTGGTCGGCACACCAAGCGATCCAGTTGTTTTGGTGAACGCTATTGATCGGCGGGTTGAGCGCGACGAAGACGGCACGTACGTAATCCGCATCGACTAGCGATTTCGTAGCCTGTTTGCATGTTGCGTCCTGCAAGTTGGACTGGACTAGCGGGTGGAAGTCCCGTCCCGGTAAGCACCGGAGCGCCGGGTAGCAGGCCCCGGTTCGTCGTTGAGAGGCGGCGGGCTGAGCGGGGTGTCAAGAG
>JAVRPG010000200.1:0-5363 GCA_032162325.1 Mycobacterium sp.
CTGCTGATCCTCGTCGGCGGCGACGAGACGACGCGTCACACGATTTCCGGTGGAATCGAGCAGCTGATACGCAACCGCGACCAGTGGGATCTGCTGCAGAACGACTCCGACCTGCTCCCCGGCGCGATCGAGGAGATGCTGCGCTGGACGTCGCCGCTGAAGAACATGTGCCGCACGCTGACCGCAGACACCGAATTCCATGGCACGCAGTTACGTCAGGGCGAGAAGATGATGCTGATGTTCGAGTCGGCGAACTTCGACGAAGCCGTCTTCGGAGACCCGGACACCTTCAATATTCAGCGAGATCCGAACAGCCACTTAGCGTTCGGGTTCGGCACACACTTCTGCCTTGGTAATCAGTTGGCCCGAATCGAGCTCGTAAGCATGACGAGCCGGGTGCTGCAGCGGCTGCCTGATCTGCAGCTTGCCGACGGCGCGGACTTGCCGCTGCGGCCTGCGAACTTCGTGTCCGGCCTGGAGAAGATGCCGGTGGAATTCACCTCGACCAAGTCGCTGGGCTAGTTAGCGCGACCAGACGCAAAAGTCCCGCGACACGCCGTGTTTGGGGTGCACTTGCGTCTGCTCGCGCAGATCAGCGCATCTTGAAGTTCGGTGCGCGCTTCTCCTTGAACGCCAGCGGGCCTTCCTTCGCGTCCTCGGACACGAACACCTCGATGCCGATCTTGGTGTCGATCTTGAAGGCGTCGTTCTCGTGCAGGCCCTCGGTCTCGTGGATTGTGCGCAGGATCGCCTGTACGGCAAGCGGTCCGTTCTTGTTGATCACCTCGGCGATGTCGAGCGCCTTCTCCAGCGCCGAGCCGTCCGGCACGACATAGCCGATCAGGCCCATCTCCTTGGCCTCGGCGGCGGTGATGTGCCTGCCGGTCAGCAGCAGGTCGCATGCCACCGTGTAGGGAATCTGGCGCGCCAGCCGCACCGCCGAGCCACCCATCGGGTAGAGGCTCCACTTGGCCTCCGAGATGCCGAACTTCGCGCTCTCGCCGGCGATACGGATGTCGGTGCCCTGCAGGATCTCGGTGCCGCCCGCGATCGCCGGGCCCTCGACGGCCGCGATCAGCGGCTTGGTCAGCCGCCTGCCCTTCAGCAGGGAGTCGATGCGCGACGGGTCGTAGCTGCCGTCCTTGAACGAGTCGCCCGGCGGCTTCGCCGTCGCCGCCTTGAGGTCCATGCCCGCGCAGAAGTAGCCGCCCGCGCCGGTCAAGATGCAGCTCCGGATCTCCGGATCGTTGTCGACGCGGTCCCACGCCTCGACCATGATCGAGAGCATCTCGGTGGAAAGCGCGTTGCGCGCCTCGGGCCGGTTCAGCGTCAGGATCAGGGTGTGTCCGCGCTGCTCAATGAGGGCGTCGGGGCCTTTCTCTGTGCTTTTTACGTCACTCACGGACCGGTCGCCTTCCTGCATCAAACCCACAGACTTGAATGAAAATGTAACACGTTCTAGTTTAGGTTCCGTGGCCCTGAACATTGCCGATCTCGCCGAGCACGCCATCGACGCCGTGCCAGACCGCGTCGCCCTCATTGGCGGCGACGAGCAGCTCACCTACGCCCAGTTGGAGGACAGGGCGAACCGCCTCGCCCACTACCTCATCGACCAGGGTGTCAAGAAGGACGACAAGGTCGGGCTGTACTGCCGCAACCGCATCGAAATCGTCATCGCGATGCTGGGCATCGTCAAGGCCGGCGCGATCCTGGTCAACGTCAACTTCCGCTACGTCGAGGGCGAGTTGAAGTATTTGTTCGAGAACTCCGACATGGTCGCGCTGGTGCACGAACGCCGGTACGCCGACCGTGTCGCCAACGTCCTTCCCGAGACGCCGAACGTCAAGACCATCCTGGTGGTCGAGGACGGCACAGAGGACCCTGCCGGCGATTTCCGCAAATATCACGGGGTGGAGTTCTACTCCGCGCTGGAGAAGGGCTCGCCCGAACGCGACTTCGGCGAGCGCAGCGGCGACGACATCTACCTGCTGTACACCGGTGGCACCACCGGCTTTCCCAAGGGTGTGATGTGGCGCCATGAGGACATCTACCGGGTCCTGCTCGGTGGAACCGACTTCGCGACGGGCGAATTCGTCAAGGACGAGTACGACCTGGCCAAGGCGGCCGCGGCGAACCCGCCGATGATCCGCTACCCGATCCCGCCGATGATCCACGGCGCGACGCAGTCGGCGACCTGGATGTCGCTGTTCTCGGGCCAAACCACCGTGCTGGCACCGGAATTCAATGCCGACGAGGTCTGGCGCGCCATTCACGGCCACAAGGTGAACCTGCTGTTCTTCACCGGTGACGCGATGGCCCGGCCGCTGCTCGACGCGCTGCAGGCCGCGCACGACAAGGGGGAGGATTACGACCTCTCGTCGCTGTTCCTGCTCGCCAGCACGGCCGCGCTGTTCTCCACGAGCATCAAGGAGAAGCTGCTCGAGCTGCTGCCCAACCGGGTCATCACCGACTCGATCGGCTCGTCGGAGACGGGCTTCGGCGGCACCAGCATCGTCGCCAAGGGCGAACACCACATGGGCGGCCCGCGCGTGGCGATCGACCACCGCACCGTCGTCCTCGACGAGGACGGCAACGAGGTCAAGCCCGGCTCCGGCGTGCGCGGTGTCATTGCCAAGAAGGGCAACATCCCGGTCGGCTACTACAAGGACGAGAAGAAGACCGCCGAGACGTTCCGCACGTACAACGGCGTGCGCTATGCGATCCCCGGTGACTACGCGGAGGTCGAGGCGGACGGCACCGTCACGATGCTCGGCCGCGGATCGTTCTCGATCAACAGCGGCGGCGAGAAGATCTACCCCGAAGAGGTCGAAGCCGCACTCAAGGGCCACCCGGATGTGTTCGATGCGCTGGTGGTCGGTGTGCCCGACCCGCGCTTCGGCCAGCACGTCGCAGCCGTCCTGCAGGCGCGCGAGGGCGCTCGGCCGACGCTGGCCGCACTCGATGCGTTCGTGCGCCGCGAGATCGCCGGATACAAAGTGCCGCGCAGTCTTTGGTTCGTCGACGAGGTGAAGCGTTCGCCCGCCGGCAAGCCTGACTACCGCTGGGCCAAGGATCAGACCGAGGAGCGGCCTGCCGACGACGTGCACGCCAATCATGTGGGAACGCCGACCTGATGCGTACCGACCTGTGTGACCGCTTCGGCATCGACTATCCGATCTTCGTCTTCACGCCGTCGGAGAAGGTCGCCGCCGCGGTCAGCAGGGCCGGTGGGCTGGGTGTGCTGGGTTGCGTGCGGTTCAACGAACCCGACGACCTCGAGACCGTGCTGGGCTGGATGGACGAGAACACCGACGGCAAGCCGTACGGCGTCGACATCGTCATGCCCGCCAAGGTGCCCACCGAGGGCACGGCCGTCGACATCAACAGGCTGATCCCGCAGTCGTACCGCGATTTCGTCGCCAAAACCCTTGCCGATCTTGGTGTTCCGCCGCTTCCCGACGACGAGGAGCGCAACGAAGGCGTGCTCGGCTGGTTGCATTCGGTGGCGCGGTCGCACGTCGAGGTTGCGCTCAAGCATCCGATCAAGCTGATCGCCAACGCACTCGGCTCGCCCCCGAAGGACGTGATCGACCAAGTCCACGCGGCGGGTGTGCCGGTCGCAGCGCTGGCGGGAAGCGCCAAGCATGCGCAGCGCCACGTCGAGAACGGGGTCGACATCGTGGTGGCGCAGGGCCACGAGGCGGGCGGTCACACCGGCGAGATCGGTTCGATGGTGTTGTGGCCGGAAATCGTTGACGCTCTTGGGGGTAAGGCGCCGGTGCTGGCGGCCGGCGGCATCGGTACCGGTCGGCAGGTCGCCGCGGCGTTGGCCCTTGGGGCGCAAGGCGTCTGGATGGGCTCGGCGTTCCTGACGTCGGCGGAATACGACCTCGGCCATCGCAAGCCGAGTGGCATATCGACGATTCAGGAAGCGCTGCTGCGCGCGAATTCCAGCGACACCGTGCGTCGCCGCATCTACACCGGCAAGCCCGCGCGACTGCTCAAGACTCGCTGGACCGAGGCCTGGGACGCGCCCGATGCTCCCGAGCCGCTGCCGATGCCGCTGCAGAACATCCTCGTCAGCGAGGCGCATCAGCGGATGAACGAGTCGGACAACCCCGACACCGTCGCGATGCCGGTCGGCCAGATCGTCGGCCGGATGAACGAGATCCGCCCGGTTGCCGACATTATCGCCGAACTCGTCAAGGGATTCGACGACGCCACCAGGCGACTCGACGACATCCGGGAGAGATAACGAACTAGCACGCGGTCCGCCCGTTCCTTCGTATGATTGGCCGATCACACTGGGGGTGGGCAATTTCGGTTTTCGCGTTGGTACACGGTGCATGGCACGGTGCGTGGTGCTGGGAGCGGCTGACACCTGAACTCGAATCGATGGGGCACCAGGTGATAGCGATGGACCTGCCCTGCGAAGACGGCTCGGCGTCGTTCGACGACTATGCCGCCATTGTGTGTGCCACACTGAGCGACCATCCGGGTGACGACCTGATTCTCGTCGGGCACTCACTGGCAGGCAACGCCATTCCCTTGGTTGCAGCGCACCGGCCGGTGCGACGGCTCATCTACCTGTGTGCGTTTATTCCGATTCCCGGGCAGAGCATCGCGCAACAGATGGCCGACGACAAAGAGATGCTCAACCCGGATTTCGCGCATGGCCTCAGTGAGAGGGATTCTGAGGGCCGCAGAACTTGGGTTGATCAGGAGCTAGCGCACTTTCACCTTTTCGGTGACTGTGACGACGTCACGGCGTCCGCCGCATTCGAACGCCTGCGTCCGCAGGCCATGCATCCTTACCGACTGCCGTGCTCGCTGCCTGCACTGCCGACCGTCGACTCGACCTACGTGGTGTGCACCGAGGATCGAATTGTCAACCCCAACTGGGCGAGACGATCCGCACGGGAGCGTTTACAGGCCGACCTCGTCGAGCTACTGGGCAGCCACTCGCCATTCCTGTCGAGGCCACGCGATTTGGCAGAACTTCTGCACGGCCTCACATAGCCGTGGCTCCCCCCGAAGTCAGGGAGTGATCGTGGTCTGCGAGTCGACCACATCCGTTGCCGCGCCGATCATCTCCTTCTGGTCCTCCAGACCGTCGGCGTTGAGCTGCAGGACGTAGAGGCCGTCGCTGCCCGGGATCACGACCGTCTTCTGCGCGACGATCTTGGTCTGGCCGTCCTGCGTCCAGGTGCCGCCGAGCTGGTAGGCGGGATACTCGCCGAGGGTGCTGACCTCGCCCTCGTTCATCGCGCTCCAGCCGGGCAGATTGTTCAGCTCACCGGGCGCGAGATCGATGATCTTCTGCGGGTCGACATTTCCGGTCAGCTTGGACACCAGCGCGACGA
>JAVRPG010000201.1:0-2536 GCA_032162325.1 Mycobacterium sp.
AGCCCATCAAGCCTGCGCCGCCCGCGGCGACCGCGAAGCCCGGCATCGTGCCCGTCGCCGACTCCGCGGACAAACCGACGCCCGACCGGCTGGCCGCGACGCTGGCGCCGTTGGTGGCCGACCCGAACCTCGGCGCGCTGACCGGCAGGGTCACCGACGCGATGACCGGCGCGCAGCTGTGGGCGCAGGGTGCCGATGTGCCGATGCAGCCGGCGTCGACGAACAAGGTGCTGACCACCGCCGCGGCGCTGCTGGCCCTGGACCGCGACGCCCGGCTGACCACACGGGTGATGGCCAGCGGGCAGCCGGGTGTTGTCGTGCTCAAGGGCGGCGGCGACCCGACGCTGTCGGCGGCGCCGGCCGGCCAGGACACCTGGTACAAGGGCGCGGCGCGGATCAGCGACCTGGCCGACCAGGTGCGCCGCAGCGGCACCAACGTCACCGTGGTCCAGGTCGACGCCAGCGCCTACAGCGGGCCGACCATGGCGCCGGGCTGGGATCCGGCCGACATCGACGGCGGTGACATCGCGCCGATGGAAGCGGTGATGCTCGACGGCGGCCGCACCCAGCCGGTGAGTGTCGAATCGCGGCGGTCCACCACGCCAGCCCTGGACGCAGGCCGCGCGCTGGCCGTCGCGCTGAAGGTCGATCCCGCCACCGTCACGGTGCTGCCCTCGGGTTTGCGCGGTGGCCAGGAGATCGCATCGGTGCAGTCGCCCCCGCTGATCGAGCGGTTGCGGCAAATGATGAACGAATCGGACAACGTGATCGCGGAGTCGATCGGCCGCGAGGTCGCCGCGGAGCAGAACCGCCCGCAGAGTTTCGACGGAGGGGTGCAGGCGGTGCTCAGCCAGCTCGACAAGGGCAAGATCGACACCGGCGGCGCCCGGCTGCTGGACTCCAGCGGGCTGTCCGTCGACGATCGGCTGACGGCCGAGACGCTCGACGGGGTAGTGAACGCCGCCGCCGGCAGCGACCAGCCCAACCTGAGGCCCCTGCTGGATCTGCTTCCGATCGCGGGCGGCAGCGGCACCCTGTCCAACCGCTACCTCGACACCGACGCCGGCCGCGCCGCCCTGGGATACCTGCGGGCCAAGACCGGATCGTTGACCGGAACCAACTCGTTGGCCGGGATCGTCACCGACGCGAGTGGGCGGGTGCTCACGTTCGCGTTCCTCTCCAACAACGCCGGGCCCACAGGACGCACGGCGATCGACGCGCTGGCCGCCGTCCTGCGGTCGTGCGGGTGCAGCACATGAGCACCCGAAGACGACCGCGAGTGAGGATCGCAGCGAGGGACGAGCGAGGACCGGAGCGAACGGGAGTCGAGGCATGAGCCCAGCCACCAAGTCCAGACTCACCGTCGGCCGCGCCGTCGACTGGCAGTTCGCGGCCACCGTCGGCGCCAAACTCGTCCGGCCCGGCCCCGCGGCCACCGACTACACCCGTAGCCAGGTCATCGATCAGCTGACGGAGGCCTCGCGCAACGCCGAGCTACCGGTGCGCGAGGTGACCGGGCTCAACGAGGGCGGCGAGATTCCCGAGGCCCGCATCGTCGATCGCGTCGAATGGATCCGCGCCGCAACGCAATCCATGCGCCTGATGACCGGCGGCTCAGAACGCTCCGACAAGGACGCAGCCACGCCGCGCTTCATCACGGGCCGCATCACCGGGGCACAGACCGGCGCGGTGCTCGCGTTCGTGTCGTCGGGCATTCTGGGCCAGTACGACCCGTTCGCGCCGAACGGCGGCGAGCTGCTGCTGGTGTACCCGAATGTGATCGCCGTCGAGCGCCAATTGCGGGTGTTGCCTGCCGATTTTCGGCTGTGGGTATGCCTTCACGAGGTCACCCACCGGGTGCAGTTCCGGGCCAACCCCTGGCTGGCCGATCACATGTCGCAGGCGCTCGCGGTGCTCACCGAGGACGCCGGCGAGAATGTCGGCGAGGTGGTCGGGCGGATGGCCGAGTTGGTCCGCAGCAGACGCGACGGTGTTGCGCCGGAACCGAATTCGAGCGGTGTGCTCGGATTGCTACGGGCCGTGCAGTCCGAGCCGCAACAGCGCGCGCTGGACCAGTTGCTGGTGCTGGGCACGCTGTTAGAGGGCCACGCCGACCATGTGATGGACGCGGTGGGTCCCGCGGTGGTGCCGACGGTGGCCACCATTCGGCGCAGGTTCGACGAGCGCCGCAGGCGCAAGCAGCCGCCGCTGCAGCGCATCGTGCGGGCGCTGCTGGGGTTCGACGCCAAGCTCAGCCAGTACACCCGCGGCAAGGCGTTCGTCGACCATGTCGTCGGCCGAGTCGGGATGGCCAGGTTCAACGCCGTCTGGTCCAGCGCCGAAACCCTGCCGCTGCCAACAGAAATCGACGAGCCGCAACGATGGATCGAAAGGGTGCTGTAGCGACGCTGAAGGCGGCAGTCGCCGCCTTCAGCAGCGATCATGCGACCAGCGATGATCGCTGGTGTGTCGCACTGTCCGGCGGCGCGGATTCGCTGGCGCTGACTGCCGTCGCGGCCGCGTGCAAGCCGACCAC
>JAVRPG010000202.1:0-4988 GCA_032162325.1 Mycobacterium sp.
CCGGTACCGAGCTTGAGCATTTGGTGGGTGCGCTCGACCGCCTGCGCACGACGTTCCGGTGGAAGGCCGACGATCTCGACGCGGATGGGCTTCGCACCCGCATCGGCGCTTCATACCTGACGCTCGGTCAACGAGGACTACATGTTCACTCGCAAACTGGCGGGCGAACCCGTTGGCGAGCCGTGGGAGTCGCTGTGGGACGGCACCGACGACTGGGAGTTCACGTCGGCCGCTAACGACACTCCGGAACAGCTCTACGCGTTCTGGGAGGACGCGGTCGAACGGACCCGCGCGAGGCTCGACACGGCGTTGGAGCGCGGCGGCCTCGACCAACTTGTCCACGTCTCCTCTGCTCAGGGAGAGCACGCGAGCCTGCGCCGCCTGCTGTGCGATCTGATCGAGGAGTACGGCCGACACACCGGCCACGCCGATCTGCTTCGTGAGGCTGTCGATGGACGGGTTGGTGAGGACCCACCGCCGGGATGGAGCCCACGATCCGGCCGCTAGGCAGCATGCCTCGTGACCACATGGCTATAGGTTGGGCTATAGGTTGGGCGCGTGCGGCTGTTGCTGATCGCCGATACCCACGTCCCGAAGCGAGCCCGCGACCTGCCCAGCCGGGTCTGGGACGAAGTCGACGACGCCGATGTGGTGCTGCACGCCGGCGACTGGGTGGAACCGTCGCTCCTCGACGCGCTCGAGGCCCGGGCCAAGAGGCTCGTCGCATGCTGGGGGAATAACGACGGCCCCGAGTTGCGACGACGCCTTCCCGAACGCGCCGACGCGAGGCTGGGCGGGCTGCGGTTCACGGTCGTGCACGAGACCGGTTCGGCCGCAGGCCGCGAGATGCGGATGGCCAAGGACTATCCCGACACCGATGTGCTGGTGTTCGGCCACAGCCACATCCCGTGGAACACCACCGCCAAAACCGGCCTGCGCCTGCTCAATCCGGGCTCGCCCACCGACCGGCGCAGGCAACCGTTCTGCACGTACATGACGGCCACCGTCGATAACGCCGCGCTGTCAGATGTCGTGCTGCACAACCTGGAACGACATGCCTGACCGCCAGGCCCGCGTGGCCGACGTTCACGAGATCGCCGCGTCGATGCCGCACGTAATGCGGATCGAAGGCCCCAAGGGGAACGCCATCTACCAGGTCGGCGGCAAGTCGTTCGTGTTCTTCCGCACGCCGCAGCCGGACGCCGAAGATCCCGAGACGGGAGAGCGCTACGCCGACGTGATCATGATCTGGGTGGAGTCCGAGAGCGACAAGTTGGCCCTGATCCAGGACCCCGACTCGCCGTTCTTCACCACGGAGCGTTTCGACGGGCATCCGTCGGTGTTGATCCGCGGCAGACGATTACGCGAGATCGGCCGCGTAGAACTGACCGAGCTGATCCAGGACGCTTGGCTGTCACGGGCATCGAAACGGCGGGGAGAGCGCTGGCTTGCCGAACACGAGGGCTAGCCCGCCTCGGCGGCGCAGATGAGCTTGATGTGCTTGGTGGCCCAATCACCAAGCGGGTTGAGCGCTTCGAGCAGTTCTTCGCCTGCCTTGGTCATCGAGTACTCGACCCGCGGCGGCACCTCGTGATAGCTCTCGCGATGGACGACGCCATGGCGCTGCAACTCCTTGAGGTGTTGGGTGAGCATCTTCTGCGAAATACCGGTGAGGCTTCGATGCAGCGCGTTGAACCGCTTGGGGCCGTCCCGCAGTTCCCACAGGATCAGCGGCTTCCACTTGCCGTCGACCACAGCCATGGCCGCGTCCAGTCCGCAGGTGTACTTCCCCAACGTCGTCACTGCTCACCCCCAAAAGTTTCGGAAAGGTAAGTACCGCACCTTTTAGTGGGTACTTGTCGAAAACTCCGCGTCACCTCGACGATGGTGCCATGACAACCACGCAGCGCGCAGTGAGTTTCCTCGGATTGGGTGAGATGGGTTCGGCCCTGGCACGTGCCGCTGTCCGCGCGGGCCATCCGACCACGGTGTGGAACCGCAGTCCCGGCAAGTCCTCCCCGATGGTGGAAGCGGGCGCTCGCGAGGCGAGTTCCGCGACCGAAGCCGTCGACGCCGGCGACCTCATCGTGGTGTGCCTGTTCGATCACGCGTCCGTGCACGAGGTGCTCGAGCCGCTGTCCGATCGGCTCGCCGGTCGACGCCTGCTGAACCTGACCACCACGTCCACGGAGGGTGCCCGGCAACTGGCGCACTGGGCCGCAGGCATCGGCGTCGACTACCTCGACGGCGGCATAATGGCGACCCCGGAGATGATCGGCACTGCGCAATCCAGCGTGCTCTACAGCGGCTCACGGCGTGTGTACGAGGATTACCTCGGGATACTCGAATTATGGGGCCGCCCTGAATATTTCGGAGAGGACGCGGGGATGGCGTCGCTGTACGACCTTGCGCTGCTGTCGGCGATGTACGTGATGTTCGCCGGGTTCTTCCACGGAGCGGCCATGGTCGGGGCTTCTGGTGTGCCGGCCAAGCAGTTCGCCGTCCGCGCTGCCGACTGGTTACACACGGTGGTGTTGGCGATCACCGAGTACGCGGACGTCATCGACGGCGGCGACTACTCGGTGCCCGGTCAGCAGAGCCTGGAGTTCTCCGACATCAGCGACATCGTCGACGCCAGCCGCGCTCAGGGCGTCAGTACCGAGGTCGTCGACGTGGTGCAGCGCCTGATTCACCGGCAGATCGACGCCGGCCACGGTAGCGACGGACTCGCTCGCTTCATCGAGAGCATCAGGCACCCCGAGGCCGCGGCATGACCTCAGTCACTGTCTTGGGACTCGGTCCTATGGGCCAGGCACTTTCAACAGCACTGCTCGACGCGAACTACCGCACGACGGTGTGGAACCGCACCGAGTCGAAGGCCGACGCGCTGCGCGCACGCGGCGCGGCGTGGGCTGCCGGCCCCGCCGAGGCCGTCGCCGCAAGCGACCTGACCCTGGTCAACGTCGTCGACCACGACGCGGTCGATTCGCTGTTGGCGGCGGCCGGCGACTCCGTCGAAGGGCATGTCGTCGTCGGGCTGAGTTCCGATACCGCCGACCGGGCGCGGCAGACCGCAAAGCTGGTGGCGGATCGCGACGGCCGATACCTCGACGGCGCGATCATGACACCGACGACGACGATCGGAACACCAAGCGGCAGTACCCTTTTCGCCGGACCGAAGGATAGCTTCGATGCTCATCGTGAGCTGTTCGCCGTGTTGGGCGAGCTGACCTGGCTCGGCGAGGACCACGGCCGCGCCGCCGCCTTCGACATGTCGCTGCTCGACCTGTTCTGGACGTCGGTTAGCGGTTTCCTCCATGCACTGATGGTCTCTGGGGCGAACGACATCACGCCGTCAGAGCTCTTGCCGCATGCGCGGGGCATCGTCGACATCCTTCCGCCGATCTTCAAAGAGTTCGCCGAACGCATCGAGGTCGACCGACACGACGACAGCAGCGCGCCGGTGTCATCCGTGGCCGCGTCGGTCAGGCACTTGATTGCCGCGTCGCAGGATGCCGGCGTTGATGCCGGCGCACTTGAAGCGTTCCGCGGCTATGTCGACGCGGCGGTCGCCGACGGCCACGGCGCCGAGGAGGCTAGCCGGATCGCGGCAGCGATGAGGCGCCGCTAGCAAGGTTGGCGTCGCCGTACATCGTTGCGTTCACGCCGGAGGCCGTAGCCAGCAGCGCGGCCACCCCGATCGCCACGAAGCCGACGCGTCCTAGGATGTGCTGGCCCGCCTCCGACAGCACATGGCCCTGGCTGGCGTCCATCGCCGGCAGCGTCAGCGTCATCACGATAACGGTGCTCACCAATATGTAGACGACGATCACGATGCCCAGCGCGAGGAACATCGCGCGGGGCAGTTCGCGCGCCGGGTCGCGGGGTCAGGCCGAGCACGACGAACACCCCGAGGATCGCCAATTCGACAGTGATGACGAAGATCTCGGACCTGCCGACGAACTTGGTGCCGACCAAGTTCACCACCACGACCGCGACGATGAGCCCGATGCCGATCGCCTTGCCCGACGAGGGTGTACAAACCGGCGCCCATCATGCCGCCGACGCCATTGGCGGTCGCGCTCGCGACCGTGATCGATCCCGTGCGGGGGGCTTCGGCCGTCACGGCGCAGGCACACCGGCATGGGCCGCACCGCACATGAAAACAGCGAGACGCGCGGCCGTGTCTCCCGCGTTCTTCCAACGGTGTCGAGTGCCGTTCTGCACCACCGTGTCTCCAGGACGCAGCGTTACCTTAGCGCCGTCGTCGAGTTCCAGCACGACGGTGCCTTCCAGGACAACCTCGAAGTCAATCGTGTCGGTGGTGTGCATGCCGGGTTCGGACAGGTCCATATATCGCAGCAGTCCCGGCGCCTCGGCCTCAATGTCCGCCAGGCCCGCCGCAGCGTCGATGTCCGAGCCCGCCACACTGTCCGGCGGAAGCGAGAACATCCCGAACCGGAATCCGCCGATCGGCGGAAAATACATGTGGTTGTCGGGCATGCTGCCGTCGTCGGGGAACTGCGGGGTTTCGTCGCCGCCCCACAACCTGTGAAACCCCGTGTGCGGCTGCGGGGCGACTTTCTCATCGCTCACGAACACGGACTTGCCGGACGCGTCGTGCCCGGTCACTACTCGACGGACATTCATGCCGTCAGTCAAGCACCGCCGTCAGGAATTCGTGGCAATGTCTGCGTCATGAAGCAGAAGCCGCCCACCGCCACCATCGAAGCCGCCCACCGCGACCAGCTGGCCGATCTGCCGTTCAACGACACCGCCGACTTCGACGACGCTGACCGCAGATTCATTGCCGCGCTCGAACCGTGCGTCGTCAAGGCCGCCGACGGTCGCGTGGTGTGGGACAACGACTCCTACGCGTTCGTCACCGGCGACGCGCCTACGTCGGCGCATCCCAGCCTGTGGCGCCAGAGCAAGCTGTGCGCCAAGCAGGGCCTCTACGAAGTGGTCGACGGCATCTACCAGGTCCG
>JAVRPG010000203.1:0-3139 GCA_032162325.1 Mycobacterium sp.
TTCATCATCGGCCGCCGCCCGCACGAACCGAGTACGAAGGAATCGGCGCGGGCGATCGTCTTCTACGTCTCGCTCGCCGTCGTCTTCGGGCTCGGCGTCTGGATCTTCTCCGGTGGCGAGTACGCCGGAGAGTTCTTCGCCGGCTGGCTGACCGAGTACAGCCTCAGTGTCGACAACCTGTTCATCTTCCTGATCATCATGGCCAGGTTCCAGGTGCCCAGGAAGTACCAGCAGACGGCGTTGCTGGTCGGCATCATCCTGGCGCTGTTCTTCCGCGGCATCTTCATCGCCGTTGGCGCGGCCGCGATCAACCAGTTCTCCTGGGTCTTCTACCTCTTCGGAGCGTTCCTGGTCTACACCGCGGTGCACCTGGCGACGCAGGGCCAGAACGACGACGAGGACTACAAAGAGAACTCGGTCATCCGGTTCGCCAGGCGCCGGTTGAAGGCGACCGACGAGTTCAACGGCGTCAAGCTGACCGTGCTGCAGAACGGCAAGCGCCTGATCACCCCGATGGCCATCGTCATCATTGCCCTGGGCACCACCGACCTGCTGTTCGCGCTCGACTCGATCCCCGCGATCTACGGTCTGACCGAGGAGCCGTTCCTGGTCTTCGCCGCGAACGTGTTCGCGCTGATGGGTCTGCGCCAGCTCTACTTCTTGCTCGGCGATCTGCTGCGCCGGCTGGTCTATCTGTCGCTCGGCCTGTCCGTCGTCCTCGCCTTCATCGGCGTCAAGCTGGTGCTGCACGCGATGCACGAGAACGAGCTGCCGTTCATCAACGGCGGTCATCACATCAGCTGGGCGCCGGAGATCCCGATCTGGGTCTCGCTCGGCGTGATCATCCTGACACTGGGTATCACCACCGCTGCCAGCCTGCGAAAGTCCCGCATCGATGCTGCCGCTGCCGACGATGAGCCCGACACCCCTACGGTCGAGACCAACGAGAAGACCGAGGCGGCTCAGGCGGGCGGCGGCGAGCTCGACGAGGCCACACTGGCCGAGATCGAGAAGGTCGAGACCCAGCCGTCGGCAGAGCCTTTCAAGAAGTAGTCAAGCGTCAGAGCCGGCCGACGGAGACGAGTGTCTCGCTCCGTTCCGGCAGCAGCGGCCCGTTCTCCAGCAGCTTGCCGGTCTCGGAGGCGTGCAGCATGCCCTCAGCCGAGACGAAGCCGACGTGGTGCACGACCTTGCCGGGCCGGGCGAAGAAGTACAGATCGCCCGCCCGGGCCTCCTCCACGGGGACATGCTCGACCGCGTCGTACTGGTCGTGCGCGTCCCGGGCGATCCGCTGTCCGAGTACCCGGCTGACCAGGTGCACCAGCCCGGAGCAGTCCAGCCCGTACGACGACGTACCGCCCCACAGGTACTCCAACCCCAGGAACTGAGAGCCGAGCCGGATCCGATCCTCTGCCACAGCGGGGGCGTCCACCGCTCGGAGGGCGTCATCGGCAAGCCATCCGTCAGCACCATCCGGCAGCGCGACCCGGGTGTACCCGTCGGCGTGGTCGGTGGACGCGAGCACCGTACCGAAGGACAGCTTGGTGATCGGTGCAACGCCGGGCTCAGCAGTCAGCGAGGCAGCCGGCACGGCGACCACGATCGGCCCAGTCGCACTGGTGGGCAGCTCACCAAGGTGGCTCGACGGCACCCAGCCGGGATAGCCGAGCTCGTCGCTCGACGATGGCTGCCAGGGTGCGAGGATCTCGGACCAGCCGTCCCGCTCCGAACGCACGAGCACTGGCTCGGCGAACAACAACTGGGTCAGGGTCCGGCCGTGCAGGCCGAGGCGGGTCTCGGTGTCCATGGACCTGACCCAGCCGGTCACGTCGGGTACGGCGGCGATCGCAGCGGAGTCGATGTCGCGCGGTGCGTCGGGTGAGGTCCAGACCGTGCTGACCGGAACTTTGGCGGCGGCTAGCTTCATGCGGACAAGCCTGTCACGCCCAGCCCAGGAGACGCAGGCAGGTGGATCACCGGTCCGTCGTACCGGATGCCGCCGAGCACCGGCGATTCCTTCAGCCACCACGCTGCGTCCAGGTCGGTGACCGCCGTGGTCGGGTACGCCGCGACCAGGGCGGCCGCTGCGCCGATCCCGACCTGGCTCTCCATCATCGAACCGACGACAGTACCGAGGCCGTGCTCATGCGCCAGTTCCAGCAGCGTGCGTGCCGTGTTCAGCCCGCCGCACTTGGCGAGTTTCACGTTCACCAGGTCCGCCGCGCCGTGCCTGATCACCGCCACCAGGTCGCGGACGCCGTACACGGATTCGTCGGCGAGGATCGGGGTGCTGACCCGGTCGGTGATCCAGGCCATGCCCTCCAGGTCGGGGGCGGGGACGGGTTGCTCGACCAGTTCGATGTCGCAGCCGGCATCCTCCAGCGCACGGATGGCGGTGACCGCGTCGCGGCGGCTCCAGCCTTGGTTCGCGTCCAGCCGGATCCGCGGGTCCGGTCCGACCGCTTCCCGGATCCGGCGGACCCGGGTGAAATCCGCCTGTGCGTCGCCGGTCCCGACCTTGACCTTCAGTACGTCGAACCCGTCGGCGATCCGGTCGATCCCGGCCGAGACGAGCGACTCGGGATCACCGGCGGACAGGGTGACATCGGTGCGCACTGTGTCGACGGTGGAACCGAGGAAGCCGTGCAGGGTTTGCCCCCGGCGCCGCGCGGCGAGATCGTGCAGCGCCACATCGACCGCGGCCTTAGCTCCGTAGTTCTGGGCCGCCGCGTGCTGGACCCGGCGCAACGACTCGGTCAGATCGTCGGGTCCGAGCCCGCGCAGCGCATCCGTGATCGGGCCTTCGACGCAGGCCTTGGCCCCGTCCAACGACTCGCCGGTGACCTTCCAGAGCTGCGGCGCTTCACCCCAACCGCTCAGTTCGCCGTCACTGAGCTCGACCAGTAGCGAGTCCGCCTGGGTCGCCGTCCGGAGCGCGGTGACGAACGGCGTGTGCAGTGGTGCCGAGACCAGCCAGGTCTTGATCACCATGTTCATCGGAAGCTCACCGGAACCTCACCGGAAGCTCACCGGACCGCCGCCAGGTTCTGGCGGTTGTCCCAGGCGATGGCGGCGATGCTCGCGATCAGCTTCTGCGCGTCCCCCTCGGGCAACTCGGACGTGGTGCACATGGCGAGCA
>JAVRPG010000204.1:0-11545 GCA_032162325.1 Mycobacterium sp.
ACTTCCTGGGCCAGCGCACCCCGCCGTACCCGACCGCCACCAGCATCCAGAAGTGCATCCGCACACCCGACATCGACGAAGTCGGCATCACCACCCGGCACAACACCTTCTTCCAGATGGCCGGGAACTTCTCGTTCGGCGACTACTTCAAACGTCGCGCCATCGAGCTGGCCTGGACGCTGCTGACCAACCCGACCTCTGAGGGCGGCTACGGCTTCGACCCTGAGAGGCTTTGGGCCACCGTCTATTTGGATGACGACGAAGCGATCGAGTTGTGGCAGGAGATCGCAGGGCTGCCGGCGGAGCGCATTCAGCGCCGCGGCATGGCCGACAACTACTGGTCGATGGGCATTCCGGGGCCCTGCGGTCCGTCATCGGAGATCTACTACGACCGCGGCCCCGAGTTCGGTGTCGACGGCGGTCCGGTGGCCAATGAGGACCGCTACCTTGAGATCTGGAATCTCGTGTTCATGCAGAACGAGCGCGGCGAGGGCACCAGCAAGGAGGACTTCGAGATCCTCGGGCCGCTGCCGCGCAAGAACATCGACACCGGCATGGGCGTGGAGCGCGTCGCCTTTCTCTTGCAGGGTGTGGACAACGTCTACGAGACCGACCTGCTGCGCCCGGTGATCGACACCGTCGCCGCGGTGGCGCCGCGCGGCTACGGCGTCGGCAACCACGAGGACGACGTCCGCTACCGGATCATCGCCGACCACAGCCGCACCGCCGCGATCCTGATCGGCGACGGGGTCAGCCCCGGCAATGACGGCCGCGGCTACGTGCTGCGGCGGCTGCTGCGCCGCGTGATCCGCTCCGCCAAGCTGCTCGGCATCGACGACCCGATCGTCGGCGACCTGATGACGACGGTGCGCGACGCGATGGGCCCGTCGTACCCCGAACTCATAACGGACTTCGACCGGATCCACCGCATCGCGGTCGCCGAGGAGACCGCGTTCAACCGCACCCTGGCTTCGGGCTCGCGGCTGTTCGACGACGCCGCCCGGGCGACCAAGGCCTCCGGCGCCACAGTGTTGTCGGGCACCGACGCGTTCACATTGCACGACACTTACGGCTTCCCACTGGAATTGACGCTCGAGATGGCCGCTGAGTTCGGACTGAGTGTCGATGAAGAAGGCTTCCGCGGCCTGATGGCCGAGCAGCGCCAGCGCGCCAAGGCCGATGCGGCCGCGCGCAAACAGGCGCACGCCGATCTCTCGGAATATCGCGACCTTGTCGATGCGGGGCCCACCGAGTTCACCGGGTTCGACGAATTGAGCTCCGAGGCAAAGATTCTCGGGATCTTCGTGGACGGCAAGCGGGTTCCGGTGATAGCGCATGACGGCCAAGGGGCCGATCGAGTCGAGCTGATCCTCGACCGCACGCCGTTCTACGCCGAGTCGGGTGGTCAGATCGCCGACGAAGGCAGCATCACGGGGACGGGTGCGACTGGCGCGGCCAAGGCCGCCGTCAGCGACGTGCAAAAGATCGCCAAAACGCTGTGGGCGCACCGAGTCAACGTCGAGTCCGGCGAATTCGTTGAGGGCGACACCGTCGTCGCAGTCGTCGACCCCCGCTGGCGGCACGGTGCGACGCAGGGTCACTCCGGCACCCACATGGTGCATGCTGCACTGCGACAAGTGCTGGGCCCCAATGCCGTTCAGGCCGGATCGCTGAACCGGCCCGGCTATCTGCGGTTCGACTTCAACTGGCAGGGTCCGTTGACGGAGACCCAGAACTCACAAATCGAAGAAGTCACCAACGAGGCCGTCGAGGCCGACTACGAGGTGCACAGCTTCACCACCGAACTGGACAAGGCCAAGGCGATGGGCGCGATGGCGCTGTTCGGTGAGAACTATCCCGACGAAGTCCGGGTGGTCGAGATCGGCGGGCCGTTCTCACTGGAACTGTGCGGCGGCACGCACGTGCGCAGTTCGGCGCAGATCGGACCGGTCACGATCCTCGGCGAGTCATCGGTCGGCTCCGGCGTGCGCCGGGTCGAGGCCTATGTCGGCCTGGACTCGTTCCGCCACCTGGCGAACGAACGTGCCCTGATGGCGGGTCTGGCCTCGACACTGAAGGTCCCGTCGGAGGAAGTTCCGGCCCGGGTGGCCAATCTGGTCGAGCGACTGCGGGCCGCCGAGAAGGAACTCGACCGGATGCGGTTGGCGAACGCACGAGCCGCCGCAGCGAATGCCGCCGCGGGTGCCGAGCAAATCGGTAAGGTCCGTGTCGTGGCGCAGCGGATGGCCGGCGGCATGTCGGCGGCCGATCTGCGCACGCTCGTCGGCGACATCCGGGGCAAGCTGGGCAGCGACCCCGCCGTCGTCGCGCTGATCGCCGAGGGCGAGAACGACAGCGTGCCCTTCGTGGTGGCGGTCAACCCGGCCGCGCAGGATCTCGGCCTTCGGGCCAACGAGTTGGTAAAGCAGTTGGGCGCGGCGGTCAATGGTCGTGGGGGCGGCAAGGCCGATCTGGCACAGGGTTCCGGTAAGGGGGCGGCGGGTATCGACGCGGCATTGGCCGCGCTACGCGCAGAAATAGGCCGGAGCTAGCCCGTGGCCAACATCGACGACCGTCTACCGGATCGGCCCGGGGGCGACGATCCCGGCCGCGGCCGACGGCTCGGTGTCGACGTGGGCACGGTGCGCATCGGGGTGGCCGCCAGCGATCCGGACGGGATCCTGGCCACACCCGTGGAAACCGTGGAGCGGGACCGACGGAACAAGACCGGCAAGCACGTGCGGCGGCTGGCGCAACTGGCCGACGAGTTGGACGCTGTCGAAGTCGTGGTGGGATTGCCCCGCACCCTTGCCGACCGGTCCGGTCCGTCTGCCAGGGACGCGATCGATCTCGCCGAGCAGCTGGCCCGGCGCATCGCTCCGATACCGGTGCGGTTGTCGGACGAACGGCTTACGACGGTGGTGGCCCAGCGGTCACTGCGGGACGCGGGTATCCGCGCCAAGGGACAGCGGACGTTGATCGATCAGGCGGCGGCGGTAGGGATTTTGCAGAACTGGCTGGACCAGCGGCGCGCGGCTTTGGCCGCGCATGGAGAGGTCGGGGATGACTGACGACTGGGGTCGCGGACGCGCAGAACCCGTGGCGGTCGGACCGCCGCGGCGCCGAATGTCGCGTTCGGACCGGATACGTGAGGCCCGTGGCCAACGGAAGCGGCGCATCGGTCGCGGCTTTGTGCTGGTCATGCTGATCGTGGTCGTCGTCGGCGCTGTGTTCCTCGGTTCGAAGTTGTGGCACACGATGTTCGGCGGGGGTAACGACTATTCCGGCGAGGGCGTCAACGATGTGGTCATCCAGATCCACGACGGCGATTCCACCACCGCCATCGCCAAGACGCTGCAGGAGCACAAGGTGGTGTCGACGGTCTCGACATTCGTCGACGCGGCCGAGGGGAACGCCGCCATCTCGTCGATTCAGCCAGGCTTCTACAAGGTGCGTACCGAGATCTCGGCGTCGAATGCCGTTGCACGCCTCGCCGATCCGCAGAACCGAGTCGGTAAGCTGGTAATTCCGGAGGGACGCCAGCTCGACGACATCCAGGACGTCAAGACCAACGCGGTCACCGACGGCATCTTCAGCCTCATCTCCCGCGCGACGTGTGTGAATCTCGACAGTGAGCGCCATTGCGTGTCGGTGGACGATCTGAAGAAGGCGGCGGGTAGCGCCGAGCCGTCCGCACTCTCGGTTCCCGACTGGGCGATGGACGCCGTCACAACGCAACGCAACGACCACCGTAGGCTGGAGGGGCTGATCGCCCCTGGCGCGTGGAATATCGATCCGTCGGCGCAGCCGCAGGACATCCTCTCCACGCTCATCGGCACCAGCGCAACGCAATACGCGCGGGGCGGGCTGCTCGACACTGCTAAGGCGATGAACATGTCGCCGTATCAGATTCTCATCGTCGGGTCGCTGGTACAGCGGGAATCCAAGCCGGACGACTTCGCCAAGGTTGCGCGGGTGATCTACAACCGCCTGGCCGAGAACCGCACGCTCGAGTTCGACTCCACGGTGAATTACCCACTGGATCGGATCGAGGTGGCCACCACCGACGCCGACCGGGGGCAGCACACGCCCTGGAACACCTATGTGCGGCCGGGACTTCCGGCCACTCCGATCTGCTCGCCGGGGCAGCCTGCGTTGGCCGCCGCCGAACAGCCCGCGCCGGGGGACTGGCTGTATTTCGTCACCATCGACATGCAGGGCACCACGTTGTTCACCCGCGACTACGAGCAGCACCTGGCGAACATCGAACTGGCCAAGCGCAACGGTGTCCTCGATAGCGCCCGGTAACCCGCGCAAGGCGGCGGTGCTCGGCTCACCGATCGCGCATTCCCGGTCACCGCAACTGCATCTTGCCGCCTACCGTGCGCTGGGGCTGGACGGCTGGACGTATGAGCGCATCGAATGCACCGCTGACGAATTACCCGTTGTGGTTGGAGGTTTCGGCCCGGAATGGGTCGGCTTGTCGGTGACAATGCCAGGCAAGTTCGCGGCGCTGCGGTTCGCCGACACGCGCACGCTACGCGCGGAACTGGTCGGCTCGGCCAACACGCTGGTGCGTACGCCGGACGGCTGGCGAGCCGACAACACCGACATCGACGGCGTGATCGGGGCTTTGGGTATGGTTTCGGGCCGGGCGGCCGTGCTCGGATCGGGCGGCACCGCGCCCGCCGCCGTCGTTGGGCTCGCAGAGCTTGGCGTGCAGGATATTTCGGTGGTCGCCCGACGCCGCGAGAAGGTTGCGCCGCTGCTGGACCTCGGAGCCCATCTGGGCGTCGACATCCGCTGGATTGAGCTCGGGTCGACAGTGGTGGACGTCGACGTGGTCGTGAGCACGATCCCCGCCGACGTGGCGGCTAGGCACGCCGACACGGTAGCGGCGACGCCACTGCTGCTCGACGCGATCTACGATCCGTGGCCGACTCCGCTTGCGGCGGCGGTGGAGGCGGCAGGCGGACGGGTGATCAGCGGACTGCAGATGCTGCTACACCAGGCCTTCGCGCAGGTCGAGCAATTCACCGGACTGCCTGCGCCCACCGAGGCGATGAGAGCGGCCCTGGCCGAACAGTAGTGTTCGACGAGTGAGTGCTCGCATCGGCGTGGTGTTTCGCCCAGACTTCCGGCCCGACACCCTGCAACAAACGGCCTTGGCCGCCGAGCATGCCGGCGTGGCCGAACTGTGGTTGTGGGAGGACTGTTTCCTGCAGGGCGGCATCGCCCAGGCGGCAGTCGCGCTTGCGTCGTCCGAAACGCTCACGGTCGGTCTCGGTGTGCTGCCCGCCCCGCTGCGCAACGTGGTGACCACCGCGATGGAGATCGCCACCCTCGAGGCGATGTTCCCAGGCAGGATACGGGTCGGAATCGGTCATGGAGTGCAGGACTGGATGCGGCAGGCGGGTGCCGCGGTGGCGTCACCGCTGACGTTGATGCGCGAGTACGTCACTGCCCTGAGCGATCTGCTGGCCGGGCGGTCCGTCACCGTAGACGGCCGATACGTCCGTCTTGCCGACGTACGGTTGGATTGGCCTCCGCAACAAGGAGTTCCGGTACTGATCGGCGGAACCGGGCCGAAGACGCTGGCACTGGCCGGGGAGCTCGCCGACGGCGTGATCCTCGACTCTCAGTACACTCCTGCCACACTGCGCGATGCGCGGGGCCACGTCGCCGCGGGCCGCGCCGACCGCGACAAGAGCCCCTTCAGCGCAGTGTTGTTCCTGGCATGCAGCGCAGATCAGATCGCCGGATCGGCAGTCCCCTATCTCGATGCAGGGGTGGACACACTCGTGTTCCAGCCGGTCGGGCCGCAGTCCGTCATGCCCGAATTGATCACGGCCGTCGGCGATGTGGCGGCCCGGCTGTAGTTCCCTAGGCCGTGATCAGCCGAGTGTCACGCTCTGCCAACCGTTCTCGCGCGGAATGCACCGCCCCGACGCTGGCCACGGTCACCAGCACGATCGCCACATAGCCCGTCACCGCGAGGTGCTGCCCAAGGATCAGCCAGCCGGCGACGGCGGCCACCACGGGCGACAGGCACGTCAGGATTGCGAATGTCTCCGGTGGGAGGCGGCGCAGGGAGATCAGCTCCAGCGAGTAGGGGATCACCGAGGACATCACTCCGACGACGGCTCCCAGCCCAAGCACCTGCCACCGCAGCGCGCCGCCCGGATCGACGGCGACCACGGCGAACGGCGCCGTGACCACTGCGCCGATCGCAGTGGCAATAGCCAGCCCGTCGAGGTTTGGGAAGTCGGAACCCGCCCGCGCCGTGGCCAGTATGTAGGCCGCCCAGCTCGCGGCCGCGCCTGCGGCGAAGCCGAGCCCGACCGGGTCGAGATGACCGACCCGAACACCGGTGAGGCTGAGCAGCGCGACGCCCAGCAGGGCGAGCAGCGCCCACAGCCATGCAGTCTTTCGTTGGCTGACGGCAACGGAAAGTGCAAGCGGGCCAAGGGCTTCGACGGTGACGGCGACGCCGAGTGGGATGCGGGTCAGCGAGTTGTAGAAGCACAGGTTCATCACCGTCAACGTGGCGGCGAGTGCACCCGCTGACAACCACGCCCGGCTGGACAGCCCGCGCAGCCGGGGGCGGACCGCCACGCACAAGATCATCCCTGCGACAACGAACCGGACGAAGACCGCCCCGATCGCGCCAAGTGCCGCGAACAGACCGACCGCGAACGCGGCTCCGACCTCCTGGCTGATCGCGGCGACCACCACCAGTAGCGCGGGGCCGATCGGCGACCGGCGGTGACCTGGCACGGACTCGAGGCTAATTGGTGGTCAGCGGACCCCCGCGCCGGCGTTAACCTCCATTGATGGGGGCGGGGGTGGCCGGCGCGTGCGTCCTGATGTGGCTGTCGGCGCTCAGCGTCTACGACATCTGTGAGCGACGGCTGCCGAACTGGCTCACGATGCCCGGTGCGGCGGTGATCCTCGCGACGGCCTCGGTGTACGGACGCGGCGCCCCCGCCGTTATCGGTGCGGTCACGTTGTTTGCCGTCTATGCCGTCGTGCACCTGGTGTCACCCGCGGCGATGGGTGCCGGCGACGTGAAGCTCGCGATCGGCATCGGTGCATTGACAGGCGCATTCGGCAGTGACGTGTGGGTGCTGGCCACGCTCGGCGCGCCGTTGCTGACCGCGGGGTGGGCCATTGTCGCGGTGCTGCGCCGATCCGGACAGACTGTGCCGCACGGCCCGTCGATGTGCCTGGCAGCGGTGGCCGCCAGCGCGCTGACGGTGGTCTGAGCGCGCTACGCCGCTGAAGACGGCCGCGTGGACTGCTCGGCCTAGCCGACAGGCATACCGTTGACCGTCAGACGAACGTCGACGTTCCCCCGGCCGGCCTTCGAGTAAGGACAGAGCAGGTGCGCGGTGCTGGCATCCGCAACGGGATGTCGACATGCCCGTCGCTGGTCCGACCGCGCCTGGCTGCTGATGGAAGTCGGCATCGCGCGGGCGATCGAAGCGGGCCGAATCGCGTCGCGACCGCCGGGCCGCTGGCCATCGGATAGCGATTCGGGCGTGATAAGTAGCGGTCAGCGCTACAAATCACGCCGAAACCGCACGAAACACGCCTATGGGAAGATGGGACGCGTGTTGCGATGGACCACAGCTGGTGAATCCCACGGCCGCGCGTTGGTGGCCGTGGTCGAAGGCATGGTCGCCGGGGTTCACCTCACGTCCGCCGAGATCGCGGGTCAGCTGGCCCGCCGCCGCCTTGGCTATGGCCGCGGCGCCAGGATGAAGTTCGAGCAGGACCAGGTCACCATGCTCGCGGGCGTCCGGCACGGCATCACGCTCGGCGGCCCGATCGCGATCGAGGTCGGCAACACCGAGTGGCCCAAATGGGAAACAGTGATGGCCGCCGACCCCGTCGACCTGGCCGACCTCTCCGACAGTGCCCGCAACGAGCCGCTGACTCGCCCGCGCCCGGGCCATGCCGACTACGCAGGCATGCTCAAGTACGGCTTCGACGACGCCCGCCCGGTGCTCGAACGGGCCAGTGCCCGCGAAACCGCCGCCCGCGTCGCTGCGGGCACAATCGCCCGGGCATTCCTCAAAGAAGCGCTCGGCGTCGAGGTCGTCTCGCACGTCATCTCCATCGGTGCGTCCAAGCCCTACGACGGCCCGCCACCGCAGGCCTCCGACCTGGCGGGCATCGACGCGAGTCCGGTTCGCGCGTTCGACGAGGAATCCGAGAAGCTCATGATCGCCGAGATCGAGGCCGCCAAGAAGGACGGCGACACGCTCGGCGGGATCGTCGAGGTTGTCGTGCATGGTCTGCCCGTCGGGCTCGGCTCATTCACCAGCGGCGACAACCGGCTCGACAGCCAGCTGGCCGGTGCGGTGATGGGCATCCAGGCGATCAAGGGCGTCGAGATCGGCGACGGCTTCGAGACCGCGCGCAGGCGTGGCAGCGTCGCCCACGACGAGATGTACCCCGGGCCCGACGGCGTGATGCGCTCGACGAACCGGGCCGGCGGCCTGGAAGGCGGCATGACGAACGGCCAGCCGTTGCGGGTGCGCGCCGCGATGAAGCCGATCTCCACCGTGCCGCGGGCACTGGCCACCGTCGACATGGCCACCGGGGACGAAGCCGTCGCGATTCACCAGCGCTCCGATGTGTGTGCGGTGCCCGCCGCGGGCGTCGTCGTCGAGACCATGGTCGCGCTCGTGCTGGCGCGCGCCGCGCTGGAGAAGTTCGGCGGGGACTCGCTCGCCGAGACGCGGGCCAATATCGACACGTACCTGCGCGCCGTGGCCGACCGTGAGCCGTCCGGCGGGCAGGAGCGAAGCGACCGGGGAATCGGTCCCGCGCAACCAGCGCAGGCATCAGGCTGATGGCGCCCAAGGCCGTGCTGATCGGGCTGCCCGGCTCGGGCAAGTCGACGATCGGGCGGCGGCTGGCCAAGGCGCTGGACCTCTCACTGCTCGATACCGACGCCGCGATAGAGGAGACCACCGGCCGCACCATCGCCGACATCTTCGCCACCGACGGCGAGCCGGAATTCCGCCGCATCGAGGAGGACGTCATCCGCTCTGCGCTGCAATCGCATGACGGCGTGCTGTCGTTGGGCGGCGGCGCCGTCACCACACCAGGGGTGCGCGACGCGTTGGCCGGACACACCGTCATCTATCTGGACATCAGCGCCGCCGAGGGGGTGCGCCGCACCGGCGGCAGCACCGTCCGGCCACTGCTCGCCGGCGGTGACCGCGGCGAGAAGTTCAGAAAGCTGATGGCCGAACGTGTTCCGCTGTACCGGCGGGTCGCCACGATGCGCGTCAACACCAATCGCCGCAATCCCGGCGCGGTTGTGCGCCACATCGTCGAGCGCATCGAGAATCCCGAGGCGCGGCGACCACAGCGGCGGCGGCGCCGGCCGTCGTGGCGCCGCGGCCCGTCGTCGTTGAACCCGCCGCCGAGCAGCGAAGCCCCACCGACACCCGCGGCAGTGGCCGCCCGAAATGCGAAAGGGCACCGTGACTGAGCCGGTGACTGTCGACGTTCTCATCGACCCGCCCTACCCGGTGATCATCGGCACCGGACTGCTCGGCGAGTTGGGCCGCATCCTGGGCGGCAGGCACAAGGTCGCGATCCTGCATCAGCCGGTGCTAGCGCAGACCGCCGAAGCGATCCGGAACCACCTGTCGGACAAGGGTATCGACGCACACCGCATCGAGATCCCGGACGCTGAAGGCGGCAAGGAGCTGCCGGTCGTCGGGTTCATCTGGGAAGTGTTGGGCCGCATCGGTGTTGGCCGCAAGGACGCGATTGTCAGTCTCGGCGGGGGAGCGGCCACCGACGTCGCCGGGTTCGCTGCCGCCACCTGGCTGCGCGGCGTGGACATCGTGCACGTGCCCACCACGCTGTTGGGCATGGTCGACGCCGCGGTCGGCGGCAAGACCGGTATCAACACCGACGCGGGCAAGAATCTGGTGGGCGCATTCCATCAGCCCGCCGCGGTGCTCATCGATCTGGCCACTCTGGAAACCCTGCCGCGCAACGAGATCGTGGCCGGCATGGCCGAGATCGTGAAGGCGGGCTTCATCGCCGACCCGGTGATCCTGGACCTTATCGAGCCCGACCCGCAGGCCGCCCTTGACCCGACGGGCGCGGTGTTGCCGGAGCTGATCCGGCGCGCGGTCGCCGTCAAGGCCGAGGTCGTCGCCGCCGACGAGAAGGAATCGCAGCTACGCGAGATCCTCAACTACGGCCACACCCTCGCGCATGCGATCGAACGGCGGGAGCGCTATCAGTGGCGGCACGGCGCCGCGGTGTCGGTGGGTCTGGTGTTCGCCGCCGAGCTGGGCCGGCTGGCCGGGCGCCTCGACGATGACACCGCCGAGCGGCACCGGTCGATCCTCGCTTCGCTTGGGTTGCCCGTCACCTACGACGCCGACGCGCTGCCGCAGCTGCTCGAATACATGGCGGGGGACAAGAAGACCCGCGCCGGCGTGCTCCGCTTCGTGGTACTCGATGGGTTGGCCAAGCCGGGACGCCTTGAGGGCCCGGATCCGTCGCTGCTGGCGGCGGCATACGCGGAGGTGACGCAGTGACGACCATTCAGGTGATCAACGGGCCGAATCTCGGCAGGCTCGGTCGCCGCGAGCCGCACGTCTACGGCAGCACCACCCATGACGACCTGGTCGCGCTCGTCGAACGTGAAGCCGCCGAGTTGGGATTGAAAGCCGTTGTGCGCCAAACGGACAGCGAGGCCGAGCTGCTGGGGTGGATCCACGCCGCCGCCGACGCGGACGAGCCGGTGGTGCTCAACGCCGGAGCGCTCACCCACACGTCGGTGGCGCTACGCGACGCGTGTGCCGAATTGAGTGCGCCGCTGATCGAGGTGCACATCTCGAATGTGCATACCCGCGAAGGGTTTCGGCACCACTCCTACATCAGCGCCGTGGCGACCGGGGTGATCGTCGGCCTGGGCGTGCAGGGCTACCTGTTGGCGCTGCGATATCTGGCCAGCGAGGGCTAGGCGCGGCTCTCGCCCTCGGGCGGCACCGGCGCGGTCTGCGTGGTGTCGTCGGCGCGAACGGCGGCGAACACGTCGGTATCCGCGCGTTCTTGGTCGGCGGCGGCCTCGGTGAGGCCGTGATGACGACGCGGGACCTTTTCGAAGTTGCGGTCGACGAGCCAGCGGCCCAGCGCGACACCTGCGATCGCCGCCAGGAACACCAACAGCGCGGTGAACGCTGCGAACGTGGTGACCTCGTTGAGCAGCGCCTCGACGTAGAGGCCCTTGTAGAACAGCGAGATGAACCACGCCACCGCCCCACTCACCACGCCTGCGAACAGGCCGGCCAGCAGCCAGGTCATCGCCAGGTCGTCGCGACGGTCGGGGTCAGGGTTGGCCCGCGCGTCGGCCCGGCCGTCGCTGAGCCCCCAGACGAACACCGCGACCGCGAAGAGCACGATCAGCACGATGCTGATCAAACCGGCCTTGGTCTCCCACGCGTTGATCATCGCCCCCTGCAGTAACCGGACGATCACCATCAGGGCCGCGAACACCAGTCCG
>JAVRPG010000205.1:0-3503 GCA_032162325.1 Mycobacterium sp.
GCATCTGCGGCGCGATGAACGCGCTGACCAAGGCGCTGGCTTTCGAACTGGCGCCGATCCGGGTCAACGCCGTCGCACCCGGCGTCGTCCGCACACCGCTATGGGACGCGATGGGCGAAGCGGACCGGCAAGCCATGTATGACCAAGCTGCGCAACAACTTCCGTTGGGCCGGGTCGGCGAGGTGGCCGATACCGCTCGCGCGTACCTGTATTTCATGGAGCAGGAGTTCGGCACCGGCGTGGTGCTGACGGTCGACGGCGGAACCACCCTCGTCTAGGGCAGCGCCGGCGTTAGCGCGCGGCGCCCGCGGGGCGTCTGCCACGAGACGAGCGACGCCGACGCACCTGTTGACGGTGCTGAGGCTGGGAGGGCTGGGTCGGCTCCGGTCGGGACGCAACCACGGGCCGACCGAATGTGCGTTCCCCTGGTGCGATCTCGTGCAGAACCGGATGCGACGCACCGCTGAACCGGGTGATCGTCGGCTTCACGCCCGCCTTGCGGGTGAGGCTGCGCACGTCGGACACCTGCTCGTCGAGCATCAGCGTCACCACCGTGCCGTCCGCACCGGCACGGGCCGTCCGCCCCGAACGGTGCAGATACGCCTTGTGCTCCACGGGAGGATCGGCGTGGACGACGAGAGTCACGTCGTCGACGTGTATGCCGCGCGCGGCGATGTCCGTGGCGACCAGTACGGAGGCCGAACCATCAGAGAAGGCCGCGAGGTTGCGGGTACGGGCGTTCTGGGACAGGTTGCCGTGCAACTCAACCGCCGGCACGCCTCGCGAATTCAGTTGACGGGCAAGATTCTTGGCGCCGTGCTTTGTGCGCGCGAAGACGATCTTCCGCCCCGGCGACGCAGCAAGGTCGGCCAACACGCTGACCCGTGCCGCCTTATCGACGTGCAGCACATGATGGTCCATCGCGGCGACCGGTGACTGCGCCGAATCGACGCTGTGCTCCACGGGGTCGTGCAGGTACCGCTTGACGATGACGTCCACGCCGCCGTCGAGCGTCGCGGAGAACAGCATCCGCTGTCCGTTGCGCGGGGTCTTGTCCAGCAGTCGTTTGACCGGCGGCAGAAAGCCGAGGTCGGCCATGTGGTCGGCCTCGTCGAGCACGGTGATCTCAACGGCGGACAGGTCGGCGTGGCGGGACTTCACGTGGTCTTCCAGTCGGCCGGGGCAGGCGATCACGATGTCGACACCCTGGCGCAGCTTCTGAATCTGCGGCTGGGGCGAGACGCCGCCGAACACCGTGACCGAGCGCAGGTTCGTCGCCGCAGCCAACGGCGCGAGGGCCGCGTCGATCTGCGCGACGAGCTCGCGGGTGGGAGCCAGGATGAGTGCCCGCGGACGCCCGGGGGCGCGCCTGGTCTGGCTCGTTGTGAGTCGCGTCACCATTGGCAGCAGGAACGCGTATGTCTTGCCGGAACCGGTGCGGCCGCGGCCAAGCACATCGCGGCCGGCAAGCGAATCGGGCAGCGTCGCAGCCTGGATCGGAAACGGTGTTTCGATGCCGTTTGAGGCGAGTACATCGACAACGGCCTGAGGCAGACCGAGGTCGGAGAACGTGGGCACGGTTGACCCACCGGGGATTTGAACAGACAAGGTTAAAGCTCCGAAAGTTAGAGTGGTCGTCCTGCCCGGCGCGGATGATCCGCGGCGCTCGGTATGACGATCGAGAAAGCGGCAAAAGGCAGAACAGACGATGCCGCTGTGCAGAGTCTACAGGTTCAGCGGCGTTCGGCTAATCGGCTAGGGCAGCAGGTCGCGCAATTCCTCGACATACCGCACGGATTCGTGACGGTCGCCACTGAGTGGTTGTAGCAGCAGCGTCGTCACCCCGGCTTCGGCGTAGGCGGCCAGGCGCTCCTTGACGAACCCGCGCGGACCGACGAGCGACACACTGCGCACCAACTCGTCGGGCACCGCCTCGATGGCCTCGGCCTTCTTGCCGTCGAGGTACAGGTCTTGGATGTGGTTGGCCACGTCTCCGTACCCGTAGCCGGTGGCCAGGTTGTGGTAGAAGTTCTTGCCGCGGGCGCCCATGCCGCCGATGTAGAGCGCTAATTGTGGCTTCGCCCAGGCCAATCGGTCGTCGACGTCATCGCCGATCGCCAGCGGGGCACTCACCGTGATGTCCAGCGGACCGAGCTCCGGGTCACGCTTGGCGAAGCCGGCACGCAGCGAATCTCCCCATACATTGTCGGCCTTCTCCGGGTGGAAGAACAGCGGCTGCCAGCCCTCGGCGATCTCGGCGGTGAGTTCGACGTTCTTCGGCCCGAGTGCCGCTATCGTGATCGGAATACGTTCGCGGACAGGGTGATTGATCAGCTGCAGAGACTTGCCCAGGCCCGTGCCCTGGTCGGCCGGCAGCGGAATCCGGTAGTACTTGCCGTCGTAGTTCACCCGCTCGCGGCGCCACACCTGCCTGCAGATCTCGACGACCTCGCGGGTGCGGCCCAGTGGCGCGTCGAACGGCACACCGTGGAAGCCTTCCATCACCTGTGGGCCCGACGTGCCGATGCCCAGCCGGAACCGGCCGTCGGACACGTAGTCGAGGCCGGCCGCCGTCATCGCCAGCAATGTGGGGGTTCGGACGTAGATCGGCACCTCCCCGGAGGCGAGCTCGATGCGCGAGGTCCTCGCCGCAAGGAAACCCAGCTGACTGATCGCGTCGAACGAGTAGGCCTCCGCCACCAGGGCGATGTCGACGCCGATCTTTTCGAGCTCGACGACCTCGTCGACGGCTTCCAGGAAGCCGCCCGCGTAGTTCAGAAAGATGCCTGTCCGCATGGTCGAGTTATACACCCAACCGGTTGGTTGGCTTCGTTAGGGCTTCAATAATGCGGCCACCTTGTCCTCGAGCCCCACCGGGTCGTCGGCGAACGGATCCACCGCGGGCGCCTTGGGCAGGTCGATCTCGGGGTCGGCGAACTCGCGGTAGGTCTTGTCCCCGGTCAGGGTGTGCAAGAGGTATCCGGTCACAAGCGCGCGCACCACCTTTTGGGTGCCGCGGTCGGCGCCGGGCAGTCCGACCACCCGGGCCAGCCGCCTGCCTTCGATGAGGCCACCGGCCTTTGCCTTGTTCACGGTGCGAAGGGTCGCGCCCTTCCACACCCGGGCCAGCTCAACGGCATTGGACCGCAGCGTCATCGGGTCGCCGGGCGCGGTGAGAATAAGGCCCGGCACTTGCAGCGTCGCCGCGGGTTCCTCCGTGGGCGGCTTGGTGACCGTCGGAAACACTGCGACAACGGCTTTCGGCTTGGCAGGCATCCCGGCCGCCGCGAACACCGCCGCCGAGCCGCCGAAACCGTGTCCGACCACACCCAGCTTGGTCGGATGCACGCTGATCTTGCCCGGCCCAAGTCGCACGCCGGCGACGATGTCGAGCGTCGTGCCGAGGTCGAACGCCATATTGAGCACCGACGGCGCCAGGCCCCTCTCGGTGTCGGGGGCCGCTGCGACGATGCCCCAGGACGCCAGGTGCTCCAGCGTTCCGA
>JAVRPG010000206.1:0-5444 GCA_032162325.1 Mycobacterium sp.
GAGTCCGGCCTCCAGCGCTCCGAGAAATGCAACGATGTAGTCCAGCCCTTGAGGCGCCAAAATCACGGCTCGGTCACCGGTCGACCCGCAACGTCGGAGCTCCGGTACAAGGTTCCGTGCTCGTCGATGCAGCTGCGCCCACGTCAGGCTCTCGGAGACGCCTTCCCAGTCCTGCTCGTAATCGATGAACGTGAACGCTGTGTCATAGGGTTGCAGGCTGGCACGTTCGCGCAGCACAGCCGGAATGGAAGAGTCAATCACAGGCAATCCCCCTTGTGGCTGGCTACAGAAGAACAAAGCTCCGGCTCAAGCGGTTGCTCGTGGCTCCCCATCCAGCTCTCCTCCCGCACCGCGACCGAGGCGGCGCATCTCAGCGGCAAACTGCTGCTAACTCGGGTGCGGCCTGCTACCCACAGCTCCACGGTTTGCCCGTTTCCAGAAGTGACGCGGGTCCTGCGCCACCCGCCAGGCTGGTGGCCACACCCGACTGGCAGTTCTTGGCAGACCACCGCTTAACCAGTGCAGACTTCGCCGCCCACGAACGGAATCACTGTCTCCACGCCTGCGCACACGTCCACATACGGATAGACACCCCAATCGACCACGGCGCCCCCGCCGCCGTTATAGTCCGCGTCGCCGGCGTCATAGTATTCGCCCGTGTCCTCGTCGTAGTAGCACGGCGAATCTACGCAGTCCGGCTCGGCCGTCGCTGGCGTAGCTAGCGCCACCCCTGCCGTTGCGATGCCAATCGCGGCGATGAGTGCTCGTATCATCTGACCCTCCCGTAACAGGTTTCCTTTGCTGGATACTATTACATCCTCGTCAATTTTCAGCAGGCTATCCAAAAATACGGGTACGGCGGCGACGCGCTGCAAGCACTCCGCCGAGCCTCCCGCGAGGCGTTGCCAGGTCCTCGTCCGTTATCCGAGCCCGGGAGTACGTGAGCAGGGCCTGCGCGGCCTCATTCGGAGCCAGGGTCGCGTCCTTGCTCGTCGTGACGGCGACGCCGTAGCCTCGTGACGTGTCCGGCCTGACCGATATCCGCGCCGACGAACTGGCCGCGCTCGAAGTCTTCGCCGGCTACTCCACCGCTGCTCTCGTGCCGCTCGCCGCACAGCTGCGCCCGCTGACCGCGGCGGCCGGGCAGGTGCTCATGCACCAGGGTGAGCTCGCAGTGTCCTTCCTGCTCATCGGGTCCGGCCGGGCCGAGGTCAGTCACATCGGAGTCGACGGGCACGACACCATCGCCGAGTCGGTCCCCGGAATGATCGTTGGCGAGATCGCCTTGCTGCGGGACGGGCCGCGCACCGCGACGGTGATCGCGAAGGAACCGTTGACGGGATGGGTAGGTGGCCGAGAAGCGTTCGCCACGATGCTCGAGCTCCCGGGCATGGTGGAGAAACTCCTCCGGACGGGCCGTCAGCGTCTAGCCGCGTTCATCACGCCGATCCCGGTCCAAATGCGCGACGGCACCCAGCTGCACCTGCGGCCGGTCCTACCCGGCGACAACGAACGCACCACGAACGGCCCCGTCGAGTTCTCCAGCGAAACGTTGTACCGCCGCTTCCAGACCCCGCGAAACCCCACCATGGCGTTGATGAGATACCTGTTCGAGGTCGACTATGTCCACCATTTCGTCTGGGTGATGACCGACGGTTTCGACGGTCCCGTGGTGGCCGATGCGCGCTTTGTGCGCGACGAGCGCGATCCCACGGTCGCCGAGGTCGCGTTTATCGTCGCCGACGCATACCAAGGCAAAGGTATCGGAACCTTTCTCATGGGCGCCCTCGCGGTGGCGGCAGATTATCATGGGGTCCAACGCTTTTCGGCCAGGGTGCTTTCGGAGAATTACCCCATGCGGGCAATCCTGGATCGGTTCGGCGCGGACTGGCACCGCGAGGACCTCGGCGTCGTCACCACCGTCATCGACGTTCCCCAGCCGCCCAACCCGCCATTCTCGCCGCAGCTGACCAAACAGATTCACGACGTGACCTGCCAGGTCGTCCGGATCGTCGGCTGATGCAGGCCCCAATGCACGCGGCCGGCCGAAGGCCGCCATTAAGCAAGGACACCCGGCTGTGCATCTCGCTGGCCGGTCGGCCCAGCAATATCGGGACTCGGTTTCACAACCATCTGTACGACCAGCTCGGCCTGGACTTCATCTACAAGGCGTTCACGACGACCGACATCGTCGCCGCGATCGGTGGTGTGCGGGCGCTGGGCATTCGGGGTTGTTCGGTGTCGATGCCGTTCAAGGAGGACGTCATTCCCCTCGTCGACAAGGTCGAGCCGTCGGCGCGGGCGATCCACTCGGTCAACACGATCGTCAACGACGACGGCCACCTGACGGCGTCGAACACCGACTACATTGCGGTACAACGGCTTATCGACAAGCACGGCCTGGATCCGGACGACGCGGTGCTCATCCGCGGCAGCGGCGGCATGGCCAGCGCGGTCGGTGCAGCGTTCCGCGACAACGGCTTTCACTCCGGTGTCGTCGTCGCCCGAAACCCTGAGGCGGGGCGTGCGCTGGCCGACCGGCTCGGCTACGCCTATGCGTCCGACGTCGGAGGGCGATCGGCGCCGATCATCGTCAACGTCACTCCCATCGGCATGGCAGGCGGGCCCGAAGAGAGCCACGCGGCCTTCGACGAGGAGACAATCACCAAGGCGCACACCGTGTTCGATGTGGTGGCGTTGCCGTCGGAGACCCCGTTGATCAAGGCGGCGCGCGCGGCGGGGGTGCACGTCATCACCGGCGCCGAGGTGATCGCGCTGCAGGCCGCTGAGCAGTTCGAGCGCTACACCGGCGTTCGTCCGACACCCGAGCAGGTCGCGGAAGCCTCGGCGATTTCCCGGGCCTGATAGCTACGGCGCGTTGACCGCAACGATCTGTCGGCGCACCTTCTCTATGCCTTGGGTCCACTTCGAGTACATCAGCGTGGCCTCGAGGAACCACACCAGGGATGAGTGCACTGCTTCGGCCGTCGGCGGCGCATTCTCGGGCAGTGGCACCGCGAATGGCACCGTCACCGGTGTGCCGTTGCGCAAAGCGATTCCCTTGCCGAGCTTGATTGCTTGACCGGACTTCGTCCCGCCGCAAATCGCAGGCGTGCGGGCCAACGGATGGGAGGGTGTCGACGTCACGGCCGCCGCGCTCGATGGTCAGTCGAGCAGACCACCGTGCGAGCACCTCCGACGAGCCGGGAGCCGAGGACGGCACCGTGAATGACGAAGATCCACCAATGAATTGGCCCGCGGAGACCGGAAGTTCGACCTTCGTCACCCCGACCCAGTCCTCGGTGTCCTTCTCGCTGCCCGCGTCGGTGCCGACCTCGCCCATCATCCACCACGAGTCGTTCATCTCGGCGGCCGCCGAGTCGGCGCGCCCGGCCCAGCGATAGCGGTAGAAGTTGGTGTAGCCCCACTCCAGCGTCGCCGAGGACACCTTGTCGACCGGCTTGTCGACGTCTCGGCTTCGGCTTCCGCCCTGCGCCTCGCTGACATCGCGGCCACGTTCCTCGCGGATCAGCCCACGCTGGGGTGGCGGCGGTTCGTTGGGGTCGGGCGGGCCACTGCTGTCATTGCCTCAACTCATTTCCCATCCGTGGTCCGGGACGGGGGCGTGCACCCGCCCCGGACCGTCGGACTACGGCGTGATCGTGGTCTGCTCGTCGATGGCGCCCGTCGCGTCCATCAACGCGCCCATCTGATCCTCGGTGCCGTCGGCGTTGAGCTGCAGCACATACAGCGCGTCCTGGCCCGGGATCACCACGGTCTTCTGGGCGATGGCACGCTTGACGCCGTCCTTGGTGTAGGTGCCGCCGATCTGGGTCGCGTCGAAACCGGCGAGCGTGCTCGGGCTGCCCTCGGCAGCGCCGTCGTATCCGGGCAGGTTCTTGATCTCGCCCTGGGCGTATTCGAGGATCTTGGCCGGGTCGACGTTGCCGGTCAGCTTGGAGACAAGCGTGAAGATTGTCGGCGGGTCCTGCGCCATCGCGGGATCGCTGGACACAATCGCGCCATAAGCCCAGGCCGGCGTGCGGCTTCCGGCGTCCTCCCACCCAGGCGGGGACGGCAAGACGATCGTCGGCGCGCCGGGATCACCGCGGTGCACGGGGCTTTCGACGATCCCGTTCTCCTTGATGTAGTCGACGATTGTTTTGTTCGGGCCCGCGGCCGGGGCCGCCGACGTCGGCGCGGCTTTGCTGGTTGCGGTCGACGATGCGGTGGCCGTCTGCTTCGAGGTGGACGGCTCGGACTTGGTGTCCGATCCGCAGCCGGATAGGCCGATACCGATCGCGATTGCCGCGACGGCAATAACGCCGGCCCGAAGTGAGCGTGTCATTGGGTCTCCTGTCGATGAGAAATCTCGGGCGTAGCCTACGGTTGGCAAACATCGGCTGCACGCGAAATGGCCACGCAGGGTGGCGGTTCGCGATTCAAATCACTCCGCGACCCAAGTGGCCTCTAGGCGCGCCGGTGGCGGTCGAGTGCATTTGCCGAAGATCGGCTGGTGCGACAGGTTGTTGACTTCGCAAACGACAGTCGTCGCATAGGGCAAGGACTATCGGCGCTGGTGGGCGCGGTTTACTGCCTCCAGAATTCCTTGACTATGCAAGCAGAAATGCTTGCATAGTTCAAATATCGAATAGCTGGCGGCGCGGAATTCGACACTGCCCCCTGACGCAGGTGGAAATTCAGCACCACATTGGCGACCTGCCCTACGACCGTCCGCCGGTCGGTGTGCACACCAGTTCTTCCCGGTTTTCGCCAGCCAGACGTTCGACGACTCGGTTGCCGAGGGCGTGCTCGACCTGTATGTACCTGCACGGCGAAACGCCCACGGCGCAAGACCCGGACCTGATTACCAGGGTTCTGCGGGCGACACCGACTACTTCGTCATCGACAGCGGCATCGTCCCGATCCTGCGGCCGCTTGCCAGCCTCGGTGTTCCGGTGCAGGCATCGCTGCTTCCGCACGTCAACCCGATCACGTTCGCGATCAACCTGATTAAGTCGATTCCCGTCGGCATTGACAACGCGTTGGAGGAACTCGGCGTTGGCCGCGCGCTCGGCACCACGCCGTCGGGGCCCTACGGCGTCGGTGGCCCGCAGCTGCCCGCTCCGCCGGTTACGACGATGACCACCATGTCGACATTGTCGACATCGGAATCCGCCGAACCCGATGCGCCCCAGGTTGACTCGCTGGCCAAGGCTGCGCCGTCGCACGAACCGGCGGCAGCGGAGGCGGTGGCGGGCACTCGCAGGAGCAACGACGCGAAAACCGTGTCGGCACAACCGGATACCACGCCGACATCTGTTCCAGAGCCGAAGGTCAAGCCAACGGAGGCGGAACCGAAGCCGAAACCGCCTGCGAAGGAGCCCGATCAACCGAAGGTGCGCGGGCCGATCGAGTTCGACTCACAAAAGACGCTGACGGAA
>JAVRPG010000207.1:0-3762 GCA_032162325.1 Mycobacterium sp.
AGAACGTCAGCGCCGACAGCGAATCACCGCCGAGATCGGTGAAGTGTGCATCGGCATCGATGTCACTCGCCCCTAGGATGACGCGCGCCGCCCGGGTCAGCGTGACGATCACAGGTTGATCCGCGGCCGTCTCGCGCAGCGCACGAACCTCATCGACCTGTGCCGTGGCGATGTCGGCGTACATCTGCTCGAGCCGCTCGCCGTAGTGGGCTTTAAGGTTCGGGCGCAGTAGCTTGCCAACTCCCGACAGCAGACCGTTATCGGCGCTGAACGGCTCGAACTCGAGAATGAAATCGGCTGGCAACTCATAGGATTGAAGCTCAGCGGCCTTGGCTGTGCGCTGAAGCGAGTCGCTCAGCGCGCTCTTGAGTCCGCTGGTGTCGCCGCTGTAAGTGTCCAGCGCGTAGGGGGTGGGGACGACGACCGCCAGCAGGTTGGCGCGTTCGCTGTTGCCGTAGACGAAGATCTGGCGGACCAGCGGAGCGCCGGCGAACACCGCCTCCAGGTTCGCGACCGCGACGAACTCGCCCTGAGCCAGCTTCAGCACGTTGTTGCGACGGTCGACGTAGACGAGCCGGTCGGGTTCGATCTCGGCCATGACGTCGCCGGTCCGGTAGTATCCGTCGCCGTCGAAAGCGCCGGCGGTGACCTCAGGGCGCTTGTAGTAACCGGGCGTGGCCGTCTCCGACTTGACGAGCAATTCGCCTCTGGGATAAGGCTTGTCGGTGAGGAAGTACCCCAGTTCCGGCACATCGACGAGCTTGTAGTCGATCACCGGCGGACGGATCACGACGCCGTCCTTGGTGACACCGCCGACCTCCGTCAGGCCGTAACCGTCACCGATGTGGACATCGAGCACAGAGTCGAGGAACGCCTTCATCTCGCCCGCCAGCGGCGCGGTTCCGACGAACCCGCCGAGGACCCGGCCGCCGACCACCACATCGCGAATCTCTTCCGCGGCCGCCTTTTCCGCCTCGGCCGTGGTGGCCCCCTTAGCGACTCGGTGGTCGATCACGCTGACGTAGCGCTGGAACAGCATGTCGACGACTCTCGGCACGAGCCCGAGTTCGGTGGGCCGCACCAGGGCCCAGTCCTCGAATAGCGTGGACATATCGGATTCGGGAACGAAATAGCTGACGCCGCCCGTCAGAAAGGAGGAGACCAGGGGAAGCCTGCCACCGAGGTGGTTCAGCGGCATGAAGTTCACGTTGAAAACCGGTTTGTCCGCGTTGGACATGAAGCGGGACGTCCAGAGCCCGGACACCATCCGCTCGGTGTACATCGCGCCCTTTGGAGCGCCGGTGCTGCCGGATGTGTACAGGATCATCGCCAGCCGGTCATCGGTCCCCGCGGTGTACACCGGCTCTGGAGGCAGCCCGGCGCCGCGCGCGACGATCTCGCCCAGGGTGTGGACGACCACCGGCCGGCCGGCGGCGCGCAGCCGCTCGTCGGCCCGCGCCAGGCTCTCGCGATGATGGTCGACCGCCGGCAGGTAGTCGAAGACGACGAGATGCCGCAGCGACGTGCTGTCCAGCGCGGACTCGACGGCGAGATCCAGGTACTCGGCGCTCACGGCGAGCACGCGCGGCCCGACCTCGGCGAAGATGGGCTGCAATCGCGAAGCGGGCGCGTTGTGCTGCAGGGGTACCGACACCAGGCCGAGGTAGGCGCAGGCCAGGTCGACCTTCAGGTAGTCCGGGCTGGCGAAGCCCACCGTCGCGACGAAGTCGCCGGGGCTCACCGGGTGGTCGGGGTCGTTTCGCCAGGCTGTGGCGATCGCCCGCACCTGTGCCCACAAGTCGTGGTAGCTGGTGGTGTCGAACCTCGGCAGCAGGCGGACCGATGCGCGCCCGGTGATCGGGTCTGTCGTGACCTCCCGCGCGCGTTCGCCGAGCGCAGGCCGGGAGCCGTAACCCACCGTCAGCGTTTCGAGGGTCTCGGCGAGGCGCAGGCCGGGCCGACGAGCCGCCTCGATCACCGCGCTGTTCGGTTCGGCGGCACGAAACTGCGGATCATCTGCGTAGAGTGCGGCGATCCGGCGCTCTAGTCGCTTGTCTCGGTCATCTGGCGGCTCGTTCAGGTCCGGGATCTCCTTCGAAACCTCGCTCGTCATCGCATCCGCCTTTCGAGTCGACACCTAACGAAGACGAGCGCTCACACCGAGTTAGTTCGTACCTCCCTGTGAAGTGATGTTGTGCACACCTGGCGGGTCGGGCAATGAACCTGGGTCGCTTGACGACTGGTGACCTCGTTCTTCGGCGATACACAGCCAGTACGATGCCAGTGACATGGGGCGCGCCGACGAGGACAAAAGCAACTTCCGCCAACGTCTCCTTGGTGCCCTTGAGGAGGGCATTGCCGAGGACGGCTACCCCCGCACTACGGTCGCCGATATCGTGCGGCGGGCGCGGACGTCGCGGCGCACCTTCTACGAACACTTCGACAGCAGGGAAGCCTGTTTTGTCGCACTTCTCACTGAAGCGAACGCGGAGCAGGTCCGGCAGATCTCGGCCGCCGTCGACGCGAACGCGCCATGGCGAAGCCAGGTGCGGCAGGCGATCGAGGCCTGGATCTCCTCCGGCGAATCCCGGTCCTCACTGATGCTGAGCTGGATCCGCGACGTGCCGTCGTTGGGCGCCGCTGCGCGCGGGCTGCAGCGCGACGCGATGGAGAACTTCATCCAGATGGTTCAGGCGTTGGGTGACACCGGCGAGTTCCGCGCCGCGGGCGTCGGTCCGGTCTCCCGTCAACGCATCATCATGTTGCTCGGTGGTTTGCAGGAGCTCACCGCGATCACCGTCGAGGAGGGCGGCCGCATGAGCGACGTCACCGAGGAAGCGGTGGATGCGTCGATTGCGCTGCTTGCTCCGCGCGTGCAGCCCGATTAATCGGCGACAGTGATCGCCTGTGTCGGGCAAGAGTCGGCCGCATCCTGAACCGGGTGCCGTTGCTCATCGTCGAGCTCGGTGCCGATAACCAGCTGGGCGTGCTCGTCGAGGTGGAAAACGTCGGGCGCCAATCCGGTGCACAAAGCGGATAGGGCGCAACGGCTTTCGTCCCATTCGACCCGCATTACGCGATGCTCCCTGCCCGATCGTTTGCGACAGACACGGCTGGTGTGAACACGACGCCATCGTCGATGGGGCCGCGGCGCAGCAGGCGGACGTCCTTGACGTAGTTCTGATGCAGCCGCCATGGCGCCTGGTCACCCTGCTTGGGCAGCTCTCCAACGCTGCGTTTGACGTATCCCGACGCCAGGTCCAGGAACGGGTTGGCGGCGGTGGCGCCGGCCGCGTCGGGCGTCACCGCCGCGTAGCCGCGCTCATCCATGTGCTTGAGCAGCCGGCACACGTACTCGGCCACCAGATCGGCCTTCAGCGTCCACGACGCGTTCGTATAGCCGATCGTCCACGCGAAGTTCGGCACGCCGGAGAGCATCATGCCCTTGTACGACACCGTCTTTGACAGTTCCACCGCGCGCCCGTCGACCTCGAGCCGCATTCCTCCGATGGCGAGCAGGTTCAGACCGGTGGCGCTGACGACGATGTCGGCCTCCAGCTCGGCGCCGGACTGCAGCCGGATACCGGATTCGGTGAAGGTTTCGATGTGGTCGGTGACGATCGACGCGCGCCCCTCGCGGATGGCCGTGAACAGATCGCCGTCGGGAACCAGGCACATCCGCTGGTCCCACGGGTTGTACGACGGCGCGAAATGAGTGTCGACGGCGTAGCCGTCGGGCAGCTGCTTGACCGCGGCCTTGCG
>JAVRPG010000208.1:0-3097 GCA_032162325.1 Mycobacterium sp.
CCGCTCGGCCGAACGAATCGCGGGTCGCGATGTCGACCATACGGCCAAGGTGGTGATCACCAGCCCGAGCATTGCGCACATCAGCCATAGTGGCCTGGCGTCCGCGGTGTACTGGGCAGCGCTTGCGGTCAGAGCCGCCCCGGCGAGCGAACCGCAAAGCGCCACACCGATACTGACGCCCACCTGACGGCTGGTCGAGGCCACCGCCGAGGCCGCGCCTGCACGATCCGTCGGCATGCCGCTGACCGCCGTGGTCGTGATCGGCGCGTTGGCCATCGCGAAGCCCGCACCGAACACCGCAAAGATCGCCACCACTGCCCACACCGGAGCGGTGACGGTGAGACGGGCCAGCATCAGCGTCGCCGCGGTGATCATGATTCCGGCCGCGACCAGCGATGGCCGGGTGCCGAAGCGGCCGACCAACCGACCCGACAACGGCGACAGAGTCAGAGCTGCAACAGAAATCGGTAGATACATCAAGCCGGTGTGGAACGCCGAGTAGTGCCGCGCAACCTGTAGGTACAACGACATCATGAACAGGAAGGCGCCATAGGCGGCATATGCGCACACCGCGATCACCGTCGCCGACGCGAACGGAATGCTGTGGAAGAACCGCAGATCGATGAACGGATCCTTGTGCCGGGATTCGTAGCGGAGAAATCCCAACAATGCCAACACCGCGACGATCGATATCGCGACCGCCGGAGCCGCGCTCCCACCCATCTCTCGTCCCTCGATGAGGACGAAAACGACGGAGAACAGGAACGCCACGGCCAGCGCTTGGCCGATCGGGTCGACGTCTCGCATTGTGGCCGACCGCGACTCCGGCACGAAGATCGCGGTGAGCAGAATGGCGGCCGCGCAGATTGGCAAGTTGATCCAGAACACCGCGCGCCAGTCGCCGAGCTCGATCAGAGCGCCACCCAGCATCGGGCCCAGCGCCATCGCAATGCCCATCACGGCTCCCCAGATACCGATCGCCCGGGCGCGTTCCACCCGGCCGACGAACACCTGGCTGATGATCGACAGCGCGACGGGATTCAGCATTGAACCGCCGATTCCCTGGAGTAATCGGGCCGCGATCAGGGTGTGAATGTCGGGAGCCACGCTGCACAACAGCGATCCGACAGCGAAGACCGTCAGCCCGATCTGGAACACCCGGCGGCGGCCAAATCGGTCGGCGGTGGCCCCGGACAACAGCAGCAGCGAGGCCAGCACCAGCGTGTAGACGTCGATCACCCACTGCAGCTCAGAAGCCGACGCATGCAGCTCGGTGCGGATCGACGGGATCGCGACGTTGACGATGGTCGCGTCCATCGACACGATCAGCAGGCTCAGGCAGCAGGAGATCAGGATGATCACCTTGCGCCGCGAGCTGAGAGCGTTCACTAAACGATTGTGAAACTGCAACAGTTAGTAAATCGAGCACGCCAGCCGGAATCTGCGACCACCTGCTGGCTTCCAGCCGCGCGGCACCGGTTAGTGACAACCGTTGCGGGAGCAGCAAAGCCACATCGCTGTCCTGGCCGGTCCTCATGTCTGGCGTCACCACGACAAGCGGAAAGTGTCGCGCGGTCAGAGCGATCACATCCAGCGCAATTCGGCACGTTCTTGACCACGCAAGAGGTCACACTCCGTACGGCGCGATCATCACGCCATCAAACGCTTTCGAGTAACAGTGCTGAAGCCTGTCGAGGTGCGAACATCGGGGTCAGACTAAGGATCGTGGACGGAGTGGGTCGGACGTCACCGAACCCCGGATGGCCAACGCCGAGTTGGGCGCCCTGCACCGGGTGGCCACCCTGGCCGCCGAGGGCGTGGCGCCTTCTGATCTATTCGCCGTGGTCGCCGAGGAAGTTTCCCGCGTGGTGGACGTCCCGCGGGTCAGCGTGGCGCGTTATGAGGCCGACGGCACCGCAACCGACTGCGCCAGTTTCCCACCCGGGGATCCGATAACGTCGGTCGACGGCCGCTGGTCGCTGGCGGGCACGAATGTGCTCGGCCTCGTGCAGAGTACCTGCGCGCCGGCCCGCATCGACGACTATTCAGCGCTGGACGGTGAGATCGCGGCCAGTGTGCGCAGCGTCGGTATTCGATCCACCGTAGGGGTGCCGATCGTGGCGGCCGGACGGCTGTGGGGCGCGATGATGGTCTCCACCCGGGAGACCGACCCGCTGCCACAAGACACCGCAGCTCGTCTGGCTAAATTCACCGAGCTGCTGGTCACGGCGATCGCCAATGCTGCGTCACGTGAAGCACTCCGTCGGCTCGCCGACAAGCAGGCGGCGTTGAGGCGGGTGGCGACCCTGGTCGCGCGCGGGGTCGACTCGTCTGAGGTGTTATCCGCGGTGGCGGAGCAGTTGGCCGGGGTCCTGGGTGTGCAAAATGCGGCGGTATGGCGCTACGAGCCCACGGCGCGGCCACCCTGCTCGCCGACCACGACGAGCCTGGCGCGAAGAAAATGCCGGTCGGCAAGCGGTTTACCCTGGAGGGCGACAACATCGCGGCGATGGTGTTACACACTGGCGGAACCGCGCGGATGGATACCCGCGACGGTGCAACCGGCTCCGCTGCGGCCGAAATTCGTGAGTTGCGCCTTCGCGGCGGTGTCGGAGCGCCGATCATCGTCGCGGGCCGCCTGTGGGGTGCGGCGATCGTCGGTACGTCGCAATCCACACCCTTGCCCCCGGACACCGAACTGCGGGTTGAGGATTTCGCCGAACTTGTTGCGACCGCGATCGCCAACGCCGCCACCCGCGCGGAATTGCAGGCCAGCCGCGATGAGCTGCGCGCGATCGCCGACCAGCAGGCCGCGCTGCGGCGGGTGGCGACCCTGGTCGCGCGCGAGGTTGCCCCGATGGAGGTGTTCTCCGCGGTGGCCGGGGAATTAGCCCGGCGTTTGGAAGTTCACCATACGACGCTGTTTCGCTACGAGTCCGACGGCGCGGCGACGCTGCTGGCGGCGCGCCACGACGGCGGATTGATTGAAGCGGCGGTCGGTCAGCGGTTATCATTCCAGGGTGACAATCTCGCGCGGTTGGTTTTCGACACCGGCCGCGCCGCCCGAATGGACAGCCACGACAACGCGTCGGGCGAG
>JAVRPG010000209.1:0-2889 GCA_032162325.1 Mycobacterium sp.
CTGAAGTTCCAGCACCCGGTCCCGCTCGGCCGGTGTCTCGGCCAGGCTGACGACCGTGCGGGCCAGCATGATTGCGCCCTCGACGACCGCCTTGTCGGCGCTCGGCCCGGCCGCCGCGGCGGTGAACGCCGGCTGGTGCACCGACGCGCCGTCCGCGTCGATGCCGACGATCGGGTGGATTCCCGGCATCACCTGGGTGACATTGCCCATATCGGTGCTGCCCAGCGGCATCGCCGCCTCCACGTCCTTGGCGACCGGGGTCCGGCCCAGCCGCACCATCTCGGCGCGGAAGGTGTCCGCCAGCCACTGGTCGGGAGCCAGCTCGTCGTAGGGGGGCTCGGTCTCGCGGACCCGGTATTCACATCCCGTGGCCACCGCTCCGGCGAGGAAGCAGTCGGCCATTCTGCCTTCGAGCTCGCGCAGCGAGGCGGCGTCGTTGGCACGCATGGTGTACTGCATCTCCGCGCGGGCGGGGATGACGTTCGTGGCCTGGCCACCGTCGGTGACGATGCCGTGCACCATCTGGCCGGGCACCAATTGCTGACGCAGCAGGCCGATGGCGACCTGTGCGACGGTGATGGCGTCGACGGCATTGATGCCCAGATACGGCGCGACGGCGGCATGCGCCTCCCGGCCCGAGTAACCGACTGCGACCTGTGACAGCGCCAGTGAGCGCGCCCGCGCGATGTCAAGCGGCCCCGGATGGAGCATCACCGTGGCGGCGATGTCGTCAAACGTTCCGGCCTTGAGCAGCAACGCTTTTCCGCCGCCGGCCTCCTCCGCCGGTGTGCCGAGCAGCACCACCGTGAGACCCAGCTCGTCGGCCACCTCGGCCAAGGCCAGCGCGGTGCCCACCGCGGAGGCGGCGATGATGTTGTGGCCGCAGGCATGTCCGATGTCGGGCAGCGCGTCGTACTCGGCGCAGATGCCGACGACCAGCGGGCCGCTGCCGTAGTCGGCGCGAAATGCGGTGTCCAACCCGCCGGGCGCCACGGTGATTTCGAAGCCGTATTCGGCGACCAGCGCCTGTGTCTTTGCGCAGCTGCGGTGTTCGGCGAACGCGAGTTCCGGTTCGGCGTGTATCGAGTGCGACAGCTCGATCAGATCGCCACGGCGTCGCATGACAGCGTCCTCGACGCTTAGCGATGCGGTGGCGGTGGGCATCCTTGCAGTATCTCACTGCGGCCCGAGGACCTTCGCCAGAGCTAAGCTGCCGGACGTGACCGAACCGGACATGCTGGCTGCCGACGCGGCGGCCGCCATCCGTGATCGCACCGGCGTCGACCAGCACGACGTCGCCGTCATCCTCGGTTCGGGCTGGGCGCCGGCCGTGGCGCAGCTGGGCGATCCGGTGGCCGTGGTGCCGATGGCCGAGTTGCCCGGGTTCACCCCGCCGACGGCCTCCGGGCATGGCGGCCAGGTGTTGTCGCTGCACGTCGGCGACCACCGCGTGCTGGTGTTCGTCGGCCGGATCCACGCCTACGAGGGACACGAGCTGCGCCACGTCGTGCACCCCGTCCGCACCGCGTGCGCGGCGGGTGTGCGCACCATCGCGCTGACCAACGCCGCGGGCGGCCTCCGCGACGACTACACCGTCGGCCAGCCCGTGCTGATCAGCGACCACCTCAACCTCACAGCGCGATCGCCGCTGGTCGGCGCGCAGTTCGTCGACCTGACCGACGCGTACTCGCCGCGGCTGCGGACGCTCGCGCGCGAGATCGATCCGTCGCTGGCCGAGGGCGTGTACGCCGGGCTGCCGGGGCCGCACTACGAGACACCGGCCGAGATCCGGATGCTGCGCACGCTGGGCGCAGACTTGGTGGGGATGTCGACCGTGCACGAGACCATCGCGGCCCGTGCCGCCGGAGCGCAGGTGCTGGCCGTGTCGCTGGTGACCAATCTGGCGGCCGGCATGACCGGCCAGCCGCTGAGCCACGACGAGGTGCTGGAGGCGGGCCGTCAATCCGCGACTCGGATGGGCTCCCTGCTCGGCGCGGTGGTCGCGCGAGTCTGACGGCCAAAACGCTCGCTGATCCACACCACGCTGCGCGCCATCAGTGGCGCCGCGAACAGCATCAGCAGGATTCGCACCACCTGCGCCGCGATGATGAACGTCACGTTGGACCCCGTTTCGACGGCGGTCGCGAGCACGGCGTAGACACCGCCGGGGCTGGTGGCGAGGTAGCCCTCCAGCGGGGTGAGCCCGGTGAAGCGCGCCAGCAGCGCGCCGAGGCCGGCGGTCGCGATGCCGAGCGCGACGATCAGCCCGATCGCCGCGGGCAGCATGCGCCCGATCGCGCGCAGCGATTCGCGGGTGAACGCCAACCCCGCCTGCCATCCGATCAGCATGTAACCGACCTGCACCAGCACCATCGGGACGGTCAGGCCGAGCGACAGGCCGGTGAGTTCCAGCACGACGGTCAACGCCATCGGTCCGAGCAGTCCTGCCCCGGGCAATCGGATCAACCGGCCGACCGTGGCCCCAACGAACACCAGCGCGACCAACAGGCCGAGGCTGAAATACCAAGGGGCTGAATCGGTATCAGTGTCGGCCGCGGCACCGTGCGACTTGTCGGCGTGGTAGACCAGCGTCACCACCACCGGCATCGACGCGGTCACCAAGGCCACCCGCAGGTACTGCACGACGGACACGACGCGGTCGTCGCCGCCGAGTTCGCGGGCGATCGCGACCAACCCGGACGCGCCACCGGCGACCAACGCCAACGACCCGGTCAACGGGGTGACGTCACGATGCAGCCCGAGCAGCGCGCCCGCGACGATGCTCAGCAGCAGGGCGGCAACAGCGATGGCGATGACGATCGGCCAGTCGGAACCGAGTGCGCCGACGGCGTCCTGGTGGACCATGGTGCCGATGTAGACGCCCAGCAC
>JAVRPG010000210.1:0-3197 GCA_032162325.1 Mycobacterium sp.
CGTCGAGAACACACCTGCGTCCCCGCTTACTCCCCCCATGCGGCGCGCCGTCGGGTCATGCACGGTGCCTCGAAGTAGCTGACCAAAATTGGGATTCTTGCTCGGATCGGCTTTGCTTTCGTCATCAATCGCCGTTGGTGCGACGCGCGGCAACAGACTGGTGCTCCAGGTATCGGCGGGACAGGCGACCGACCCGCTTGGCTCACCAGCCCAGGCGATCGCAACTCCCCTGAGCGTGTGCTCGCCACATGCCTTGGTTGGAGGGAGGTAGCGGGTTTCTGTCATGCCAAGCGGCGCAAAGACATTCTGCTGAACGTAAACGTCTTCGGCCTCGCCGGTGAGTTCTTCGATCAGCGCGCCAAGCAGGATGTAGTTGATGTCGGAATAGCGGAAAACCTCACCAGGGCCCGACTGCAACGGCGTGGTGAGCGCACGATGGACGCCTTCTGTTTTGTCGGCTCCGGCCAGGCCCCACGGATCTTTGAGACTTACGTCTTTCCCTTCGCCTGACGTGTGAGTCAGCAACATGCGAACGGTGACCTTTGCACGCTCTGGATCGTTCGCCGTATTGAAGTCAGGCACATAGGTCTGCACAGGATCGTCGAAGGCAACCTTGCCCTGCTCGTAAAGCTGCATGACGGCAGTCGCCGTTGCCAGAGGCTTCGTCAGCGACGCGATGTCGAAGATCGTGTCTTCGGTCATCGGCTCGGCAGGTGCGGGCGATCCGTCCAACCCCGGTTCGCCGGCAAGCGTGCGCGAGCCGTACGCCTCGTGGAAGACGGTCCTGCCGCCATGTCCGATCACAACCACACCGCCTGGCAGCTTCTGGGCCGCGATCGCATCGTTCATCAGCGTGGAGATCGGTGCGAATTCGGTTGCGGCAGCCTGTATTCCCTTGCGGCTCACTGCATACCGGGCCGAGGCCGCCGCCACGAGCATCAGCATGGCGATTCCCACAGCGATGGCTGTCCGCGCTGATGCCTTACTGGCCAGGCCTCGTAGACCGGACCGGCGTACATGAGAGCCATTGTCGATGCGTACCTGTGCCAGCGTAGTCGGCGAACGGCTTCAGATAGGAGAGCTGGGTGCGGGCGGAGCCGGAATCGGCGCGAGTGAGTTGCCTTCCCGGATTGACGAACAGTTCTGCGGAGCTGGCAGGCCGGCGAAACGCTGTTTGATCCAAGTGGTCGAGCTGTGCAACCAGATGGGGACGCTCCAGATGTGGCTGAGCGCGGCGTATTCCTCGTAGTAGACGGCTACGCCCCTCGCGCAGTAGTCGCGAGCGAGCGTGCGCACATCCCCGGCAATCATTACGCCGTCGCCGGCGCCGATGCCCTTCTTATTTCCCGGGGTGCCCTCGAGCTCACCGTTGGCACCCTGACCGATGAACAGCGGGATTGTCGGCGTACCGCCAGTACCCATGATCAGCTTGTTGGCGCAGCCGACGTAGAGCGACAGGTCCTCCGGAGTCGGGTAATCAGAGCTGACCAGATCCCTCCACTTCAGACCGGGGTACTGACCCAGCACGTTGATGATCGACGCGGTCTGCATTTGGTGAAAAATCCTCGCGCCGTTGGGGCTCAGGTATTGCGCCAGCTCGGTCTCGATCTCGAATCCGCGCGCGATCCCGACCAGCGCCATCGCCATGACGCCGGCCCAGAACCCGGTCCCCTCGACGTAGTGCAGATTGTGCGCCGGATCGACCAGCACGCCACCTATGGCCGCGCCGATCAGGTGCTCGTTGGCGTCGGGTGCGTAGGTGTGGGCCAGCTCGGCGGCCCACTCGGTGGCGATCGCACCGCCGGAATATCCGAGCATCGCCACCTTCGCGTCGTTCGGGACGGTCGACGAGTTGAACGCGGCGCGGATCGAATCGAGCGTGTTCATTCCATACTCGGGCCCCGCGGCGAAGTCGGCCCGTTGGCCCTCGGTGTCGGGGACAATAACCGTGTACCCGTCGGCGAGGAACGTGCCGAAGACCGCCGCTTCGACGTTGGGGATGACGCCGCCGAGCCTGAGTCCACCCGAAATCGCATAGGACGGCTCGTCGTTGCGGTTGAGCGAGTCGTAGGCGGACTGATACGAGATCACCTTCGTCGCGTCGAACTGGAACGGAGGCTTGATGACCGAGGTGACATTGACGGTCGGCTTGCCGGTCTGGCTGGTCGACCGGTAGAGCAGCTGGGTGGTCTCGAGCAACGTGGGGAAGCCAAACAGGTGGTAATGAAGGCGGCGCGTGTTCAGCACCGTTCCCGGTGCGATGCTGTCTAGCGGCGTGGAGCCGGTGTAGGAGTAGAACGGATCATCTTGCGGCTGCGGCGATGCCACGGCAATGCCGGGTACGCCACTGCGGCCCGGATACCAAACCGGTTGCGGTGGTGTGGTCATATCTTCCCCCTAATGGTCGGCACAATATTGCGGCGCCACCGGGCCAAGCGGCTCGTCGGCACCTGAATCGCAGCCATGACCGCGCTCATCGGCGACGCCACCGACTTCGGCAATGTCTTCGGCCTGGCGGCCGGCGGGCTATCGCCTTCCCACCAGGTCGGCTGCAACAGCGCGGTCGTCACCGGGATCGCCCGATCGACGCTGTTGCGTCCCCATCGGCTCGCGCGATCGATGGACGCGGCAGAGGGTGCCAGATTCACCGGCGACAGCGTCGGCCCGAATCGGACGAGATGGTCGGCATAAGGCAGGTTGCGTACCATCTGCAGCTGGATCGCCTGGGTGATCGGCACCAACCAGAGGTTCCGCGGATCCCATTGCGGGTGAAAGCAATCGAACGCCAGATAGCAGGCGTTACGGGTGCCGAGCCTGCCGTCGCGGACGCGCTTCCACGCCAGTTCGATCGGGACGTTGCTGGCCGTACCGCCGTCGACGAGGGCTGCGATGTCTTCCTCTTCGAAGAGGTCGTCGAGGAGAGGAATCATCCGCGGGTCGGTCGTTTCGTGATGCAGCACACCGGGAATGGCCGCCGAGAACGATGCGGCATCGACGACGTCGAAGTCGCGGGCCGGGATGTCGCCGCCGATGATGATGGGTTTGACGACCCGAATGTCGATGAAGGCGGCCACTTGCCACATCCGGGTACCGACGACCGGGCCGATGCCGATCGGGCGAAATGGCACCGATCGCATCTGCAGTGCCGCTAATGCGGGACGGCGGAACCGCGACGGCAGCGCCGTATACGGCTGCCT
>JAVRPG010000211.1:0-9320 GCA_032162325.1 Mycobacterium sp.
ACGGGCACGCCGGCGTTGACGACGGCTTCGGCGATGATGGCCGCGGGCCTGGCGTGCAGGCCGATGGCCGAGCCGACGATGACGGTCCTGGTGGGCATGGGGGCTCCTTCTCTTTGATGATCTCGAAATCGACGTAATGGTGTGAACCACTCGACCTTTTGCGCCAAAACGTGCGTTTGGGCGTACAAGCTAGGCGGCGGCCAGGGCCGGGGTTTCTTCGGCCTTGACGCTGGGCTTAACGAACTGTTTGGCGGCGATGACGGCCAGCGCTCCTGCCACCGTCCCGACCGCTAGCGCGACCAGGAACCACAGCAGGTGGCCGATGGCGAAGAACACGAAGATGCCGCCGTGCGGTGCCTTCAGGGTGACGTCGAAGGCCATGATCAGCGCACCGGTGATCGCGCCTCCGAACATCATCGAGGGAATGACGCGAAGGGGGTCGACCGCCGCGAAGGGGATGGCGCCCTCCGAGATGAATGACGCGCCGAGAAGCCAAGCCGCCCTGCCATTTTCGCGTTCAGGTTCGGTGAAGAGGCCGGGCCGGGCGACCGTCGCCAGCGCCATCGCCAATGGCGGCACCATGCCTGCGGCCATCACCGCGGCCATGATCCGAAGCGACGCGGGGTCGGCGACATTCAGACCCGCAGTGGCGAACGCATACGCAGCCTTATTCACCGGGCCGCCGAGGTCGAAGCACATCATCAGGCCGAGCACGATGCCCAGCAGGATCACCGAGGTGCCGGTCATGCCGCCCAGCCAGCTCGTCAGGCCGGACGTGATGGCGGCGAGTGGACGGCCAAGCAGCATGAACATCAGCAGGCCCACGACCAGAGAGGCGACCAGCGGGATGATCACCACGGGCATCAAGCCTCTGAGCCATCGGGGTGCGTCGATGCGGCTGATCCACAGCGCGGTGAACCCGGCAATCAGACCGCCGACGATGCCTCCGATGAAGCCGCCACCGACGAAGACGGCGACCGCGCCGGCGGTGAACCCGGGGGCGATGCCAGGCCGGTCGGCAATGGCGAACGAAATGTAGCCGGCGAGAGCGGGCACCAGGAACATGAACGCCAGCTTTCCCAGCGTGAACAGCACCGCTCCCAGGTACTGGGTCAGGCCGCCTGCGGGCAGGTCGGTCAGGGTGTTGGTGAGGGCGATGTGGTTGCCTAGCGAGTTCAGTCCGAAGGTCAGCGGCTGTGGGTCCCCCGCAGGGGTATTGGCGATGTCGTAGCCGGCGAACAGGAAGCCGAGTGCGATCAGCAGGCCACCCGCGGCGACGAACGGGATCATGTAGCTCACGCCGGTCAGCAGGATCTGTCGGGTACGGGTACCCCAGCCGACACCGCCGCCCGGTGCCGCCGCGGTGGCCGGCGCGCTCGCGTCACCCTGCACGCGGGCGGCGGCGGGATTGCTTGCGGCAGCAAGCGCTTCGGCCACCATCTTGTCGGGTTCGTTGATCGCCCGTTTGACGCCGGAGGCGACGACTGCCTTGCCTGCGAACCGGTGCTTGTCCTTGACGCCGACGTCGGTGGCGAAGATGACCGCGTCGGCACCGGCGATGGTCGACGCATCCAGCGGCGTACTGCCCGATGAGCCCTGCGTCTCCACATGCAGCGTCACGCCGGCCTTCTTGGCGGCGGCGACCAGCGAGTCGGCGGCCATGTAGGTGTGCGCGATGCCGGTCGGGCACGCGGTGACCGCGACCAGGGTCTTGGGGGTCGCCTTCGCCGGTTCGGCTGCGGGCCTGGGCTTTTCGGTCGTTGCGTTGACTACGCTGTCGACCAGATCGACGACCTCGCCGGACGTGGTCGCATTGCGCAGCGCCTCGACGAAGTCCTTTCGCACCAGGGCCCTGGCGAGGCTGGACAGCAGCTTCATGTGTTCGGCGCCGCCCGCGTCCGGCGCCGCGATCAGGAAGGCCAGATCCGCGGGCCCGTCGGGTGCGCCGAAGTCGACGGCCGGGTTCAGCCGGGCGAACCCGATCGAGGCGGTGTCGACGTACGGCGATCGGCAATGCGGGATCGCGATCCCGCCCGGCAGCCCTGTGGCCGACTGCTCTTCGCGCGCCATCGCCGCCGCGATCAGCCCCTCGGGGTCGTGGGTACGGCCGGCGTCGGCGAGCCGGTTGACGAGCCGGCCGATCACCGCTTTCTTAGCGTCACCGGCAGCCCCATCTACATCAATGTCGAGAAGGACCAGATCGGTGTTGATGATCGGCTGCGATGCAGTGCTTGTCATGGCGATACCTTCGTGTTGGTTGTGGGCGAGAGCGGGGCAATCGGTGTCACCCTGACGGCGTCGAGGTCGACCTGGGCCGGGGTGGGGAGCGCGGAACCGGGCAGCGCGGCCGCGGCGCTGCCGTAGGCGACCGCCATCTGCAGACGCTGGGACGGACCGGCACCGCCCACCTCGGCGCGGACGTAGCCGGCCAGTGAGGCGTCGCCCGCGCCGACAGTGCTGCGCGCGACGATGGGCGGCGGCGTGGCCATCCAGCTGCCCGTCTCGTCGACCAGCACCGCGCCGGCAGCGCCGAGTGTGGCGAGCACCGCTCGCACACCGCAGTCAACAAGCTGACGGGCGGCCGACACGACGGGCTCCGGATCGCCCTGGGCGACCGCGGCTTCCAGCGCCTGCGGCGAGTAGCCCAGCACACCGGCGAGCTCCTCCGCGTTCGGCTTGATCAAGTCGGGGGCGGCCCGGCCGAACGAATCGACGAGCGCGGCGAGTGGTCCCTCGGAGGTGTCGATCGCGACCCGGCACGGATACAGCGCGAGCAGCGCGGCCACGTCGGCGTACCAGTGGTCCGGCACCCCGGGTGGCAGCGAACCGGACAGCACCACCCACGCTGCGGACTCCGCGCTCGCGGCGACGGACCGGGTCAGCGCGTCGAGGGCTGCGGCATCCAGGGCGGCGCCCGGTTCGTTGAGTTTCGTTGTGGTGCCGTCGTGTTCGGTGATGGCGAGGTTGGTCCGCACCGCCCCGGCGGTCGGGACGGACCTGAACGGCACCGCGCTGGCTTCAAGAGCGGCTACCAGCGGATCGTTGAGGGGGGCGGGGAGCACCGCCACGGCGTCAAGCCCGGCCAGCGTCAACGCACGTGCGACGTTAACGCCCTTGCCGCCGGGCTCGGAGGTCACCGACGAAACCCGGTGCACGGCACCGCGGGTGAGCGGCGCGCTGAGGGTGACCGTGCGGTCGATGCTCGGGTTGGGGGTGACGGTGACGATCATGCGACGACCACCTCGACGCCACTCTCGGTCAATTGCTCGCGATCGGCGGCGCCGATCTCCGAGTCGGTGATCAGGGTGTCGACACTGGAGATCGTGGCGAAACTGACGAAGTCCTCGCGGCCGATCTTCGACGAATCAGCTGCCACCACCACATAATTGGCGGCCTTGACCATGGCGCGCTTGACCGCTGCCTCGTCGCTGTCCGGAGTGGACAGGCCGTGGCGGACGCTGATCGCGTTGGTGCCGATGAACGCGATGTCCACCCGAAGCGTGTCGAGCATTCGCAACGCCTGCTCACCGACCGCCGCCTGGGTGAGACCGCGGACGCGGCCGCCGAGTAGTTGCAGCGAGACCGATGGCATGCCCGCCAGTCGGGCGGCGATCGGCACCGAGTTGGTCACCACGACCAGTTCACGGTCGGCGGGCAACTGGGCCGCGATGCGTGCGGTGGTGGTCCCCGCGTCGATCAGCACGCTGGCCCCGCCGAGGGGAAAGAACTCGGTGGCGGCCGCGGCGATGGCGTCCTTGTGTTCAGCACGGGTGGTCTCGCGCTCGCCGACGCCGGCCTCGACGAGGTGCAAGGCACGGACCGGCACGGCGCCGCCGTGCACCCGCCGCAATACGCCCGCCTTGTCCAGGACGGCGAGATCGCGCCGCACCGTTTCGGTGGTGACGTCGTAGGCCTGCGCCAGCTCAGCCACCGAGGCACGGCCCTGCGAGATCACCAGCGAGGCGATCGCTTGCTGACGCTCTTCGGCATACATGAGGCTCCGTTTATGTGGGTATCGGCCCGTATTGATGTGGATATAGTTGGTCTTACTACTGTTCGTGTTGACTTGTCAAGATATTCTTGTAATCTGCTTCACATGACCGCTTCATCCCCGCCTACGTCACGTCTTCAGGGCAGCGCCTCCGCCGGCCATCCGGCGGGCACGGTGCTGCGGGGTGTTCCCGTGGTCGCCGGTGTCCGGTACGCGCCGGTGATCCGGCCTGGGAGGCTGCCCGTCGTCGACGGCGACGCATCGGGGGCCGCGGTCGACGAAGCCGACCGCCCCGCCGAGGCCGCTCGATTCGTGGCAGCCGCCACCGCTGTGGCCACCCGGCTGCGGAACCGCGCCGCGCATGCGACCGGCGCGGCGTCGGAGGTTCTCGCCGCCACCGCCACCCTGGCGCAGGACCGAGCGTGGCTGGGGGCCGCGGAGAAACGCATCAAGGACGGCACACCGGCGCAACGGGCGGTGGTGCAGGCGGTCGAGCAGTTCGTCGCCATGTTCACCCAACTCGGTGGCCTGATGGCCGAGCGCGTCACCGATCTTCAGGACATCCGCGACCGTGTCATCGCCGAACTCAGCGGCCTGCCGGAACCCGGCGTTCCGCTGCCCGATGTTCCCTCGATCCTGTGCGCCGAGGATCTGGCGCCCGCCGACACCGCGGGTCTGGATCCGAAACTCGTCGTCGCGCTCGCCACTACGCTGGGCGGGCCCACGAGCCACACCGCGATCATCGCCCGGCAGCTCGGCATCCCGTGCGTCGTCGCTGTCGAGGGGCTCGATGCTGTCGCGGCCGAAACGATGGTGTTGGTCGACGGCACCCTCGGCGCCGTCACGGTGTCGCCGGACCACGCCGCCGCGGGCGAGGCCGTCGCCACGGCGCAGCGCGAGGCCGAACGGGCTGCGCACTGGTCCGGTCCCGGCGCCACCGCCGACGGGCACGCGGTGTCGATCCTGGCCAACGTCCAAGACGGCGCCGCGGCCCGCGCCGCCCGCGAGACCCCGGCCGAGGGCATCGGGCTGTTCCGCACCGAACTGTGCTTCCTCAATCGCGAGACCGAGCCGAGCGTCGAGGAGCAGACCGACATCTACGCCGAAGTGCTGCAAGCGTTTTCCGACCGCAAGGTGGTGATCCGGACCCTGGACGCCGGGTCTGACAAGCCACTGAAATTCGTCGGCCATCCCGAAGAGGCCAATCCCGCGCTCGGGGTGCGAGGCATCCGCATCGCCGATGCCAACCCGGGGCTGCTGCAGCGGCAGCTGGAGGCCATCGCCGCCGCGGCGCGGCGCACAGGCACTCAGCCGTGGGTGATGGCGCCGATGATCGCTACCCCGGGAGAGGCCGAAAGCTTTGCCGCGCAGGCACGTTCACGCGGACTCACCGTCGGTGTGATGATCGAGGTGCCCGCGGCGGCGCTGCTGGCCGACCGGATTCTCGACCACGTCGACTTCCTTTCGATTGGCACCAATGATCTGGCTCAGTACACGATGGCCGCCGACCGCATGTCGGCCGAACTCGCCACGCTGACCGACCCGTGGCAGCCGGCCGTGTTGGCGTTGGTCGCGATGGCGGTGCGGGTAGGCGCGGCGGCGGGCAAGCCCGTCGGCGTATGCGGCGAGGCCGCCGCCGACCCGCTGTTGGCGTGCGTGCTGACCGGTCTCGGCGTGACGTCGCTGTCCGCGGCGGCCGCCGCGATCCAGGGTGTGGGCGCGAAGCTTGCCCAGGTCACGCTGCAACAGTGCCGGGACGCGGCCGACGCGGTGCTTGGCACTGCAAGCGCAGCAGACGCCCGGGCAGCGGCGGAGGCGGCGCTGGGGAATTAATCGGACTGCGGTCCGGTTGATGGTGGCATGCCTGCCATCACCGCCGACACCCTGACGCTTCCGCGGATCGCCGCGCCTGCGCCGTCCGACACCGAGCGCCCGGTCCGGTCCATCACCACCGGCCCGCGCGGCTACGAGGGCGAGGGCTTCCCCGTCGTGCGCGCCTTCGCCGGGGTGAGCGCCGCCGACCTCGACCCGTTCGTCCACATGGACCAGATGGGCGAAGTGGAGTACCAACCGGGCGAACCGACGGGCACCGACTGGCATCCGCACCGCGGGTTCGAGACCGTGACCTACATGATCGACGGTCGCTTCGCTCACCAGGATTCGCACGGCGGAGGCGGCCTCATCACCGACGGCGCCACGCAGTGGATGACCGCAGGCTCGGGGATTCTGCACATCGAGACCCCGCCCGCCGAACTGGTGGAGAGCGGTGGCCTGTTCCACGGTGTCCAGCTGTGGGTGAACCTGCCGCGCGAGGACAAGTTCGCGGCGCCGAAGTATCAGGCGATCGAGGGCAATCAGGTCAGGTTGCTGTCGTCGGATGACGGTGGCGCCCTGGTCCGCATCATCGCCGGTGAGGTCGATGGTCATCAGGGGCCGGGAGCGACGCACACGCCAATCACCCTGGCGCACGCGACCATTGAGCCCCGGGCGAAGTTGAATCTGCCGTGGAACCGCGACTTCAACGCGTTGGTCTACGTACTGTCAGGCCGCGGCTCGGTCGGCCCTGTCGGACACCCGATCCACCAGGGACAGCTCGCGGTGCTAGGCCCCGGCGACCGGATCACCGTGGCCGCCGAACCGACGCAAGAGTCGCGCCGGCCCGCACTGGAGGTTCTCATCCTGGGCGGCAAGCCCATTGGCGAGCCGGTGTTTCAGTACGGCCCGTTCGTGATGAACTCCAAGTCTGAGCTGATCCAGGCGATGGAGGACTTCGAGGCCGGCAAGTTCGGCACCATCCCGCCGAACGCGCTGATGCCGCACCGGCCCCTCGGCGGCTAGCCCGCGGCGCTCGGGCGCGACTGCAGCATCGGCGCGGCGGCGGCCAGAATCGCGTCCCTGTCTCCGTCGAGCGGTGGATAGATTCGTTGGCCGTTGATTGTGCGCTTGGTGGCCTTTGCCGATGCGCCACTGGCGACGACCTTCCGATCCCAGCCCTCGGTGTAGACCGCACCAGCCGGCCCGAGATCCAGAACCGTGACATACCACGGGATTCGAAGCGTTAGCATGGGCTCACCAAGCAGGTCACTGATGACGTTGTACCCGGCGAAGCGGCCCATCGGCCTGCCGTGCTGGCAGGACATCACCGATACGTGAGTGTCGTCCATCTTCGCGGCCGCGACGTCCCCAGCTGCGAACACGTCCTGCACGCCGTTGACGCGCAGGTAGTCGTCGACGGGAACACGGCCAAGACGATCACGCGGGACGCCCAGGTCCGCGGTCAGCGGGTTGGCCCGCATGCCCGCACACCACACCACGGTCGACGCGGCCAGCACTTCGCCGGTCGACAGGGTCGCCCCGCCGTCGTCAACCGCGGTGACGCTGACCCCGAGGCGGCTCTCCACCCCGGTGGCGCTCAGCGCGGCCTCGATCACGGGTCGCGCGGAGCTGCCCATGTCCGAGCCGACGTGCGGGTTGTGGTCGACGAGTACGACCCGGGGCGCGATGTCGGGGAATAGCGCTGTTAGCCGCGCCGGCAGCTCGCAGGCGGTCTCGATGCCGGTCAGTCCGGCGCCCACCACAACGGCAGTGGCCGCGGCCGGCGTGTGGGGGCCGCTGGCCAGGGCCGCCAGGTGCCGCTGCAGCGTCATCGCGCCGTCGTAGGTGTCGACGTCGAGTCCGAACTCACGCAGACCGGGGATGTCGGGTTTGACGACCTGGCTGCCCAGCGCGATGACGAGACGGTCGTAGCCGTGTGCGCCGAGAGAGGTGGTCACGGTGTGCGATATCGGGTCGATCGCGGTCACGTCGGCGGCGATGTGCCCAACTCCGGCCGGGTCGAGCACATCCCGCAACGGAATGCGGCACGGCGTCAGGTCGGCCTCGTAATTGCGGACCCGAATGTCGTGGTAGGGCTGCGAGCTGAGCACTGTGATTTTCACACCGCCGTGCGCGACGCCGAGCTCGTCGAGCCGACGGGCCGCACCGAGGGCCGCCCAGAGGCCTGCGAAACCCGAGCCGAGCACGACGACGTCGCTCATTCAAGTCTCCTCTTCGGTGGGCATCTTCTCGGCGGGATGCGGGTAGAGCAGCTCCAGCTCGCCGAGATTGGCCGCCACGGTGCTCAGCGGTAGCGCAGCGGAGACCGCCAATTCTCCCCCTCCCCTTCGGGCGGGTGGTGCCCCCACTGTGGTGGCGTCGGCACGCAACGCGAGCACGAAGTCGTCGCTGATGGACTCGAGCTCCCGGCCGGGATCGCCGGTCAGCCGCGCGCAGATCGCATCGGCGTGAGCCTCGAGCACCCCGCGGGTCCGTGGGTACACCTCCAGCGGCGGCGGCACGACGTCGGCGATCAACTCCGCAGCGGCGCGCAACCGGATCGCTCGGTTGGCGGCCCGTACCACGGGTGCCCGCAAGTCCGTCGTACCGCCGTTCTCCGAAAGATACTGCCGGACAGCGTCATCCACCGTCCGGGACGCCTCCAACCCGTCGTGGCTCAGTGCGAGCACGCGGTCGGTGGCGTCCTCGGAGGCGCCGCGGGTCACCCGCAGCACCGCCGCCTTCAAGAACTTCGCGCCAACGGCGCGGGCCTCCTCGATCGCCTTCGACACTGCCGCCGTCGCGCCTCTCGGCCACAGCAAGACCGACACCACGATGCCCACCAGAGCACCGACCAGAACGTCTTCGACGCGGATCAATCCCACCTGCCAGCCCGTCGGCACGATCAGGTTGAAGGTGATCAACACCATCATCGTGAACGCGGCCTGGCCTGCGACGAACGACGCCACCTCGGGTACGTAGGCCGATCCGAACGCCACGATCGGCAAAAGTGTCCACAGCACAACGGGATCCACGCCGAGCAGCTCGATGACCACAGCACCCAAGATGAAACCCACCGCCGTGCCTGTCACCGCTCGAACCACGCGCGTCCCGGTGGTCAGCGCGCTGCTGCGCAACACCGACATCGCGCCGAGCACCACCCAGAACCCGTGCTCCACGGGAAACACATGCGTGACCGCGACCGCAAGCGCCAACCCGAGGCCCGTCCGAAGGCTGTTGCGCAGCACGACCGACCTTGTGGCCAGGAATCCCTTGGTGATCGCGGCGACCGCGACGGTTTCGGGCATCACCCAATCGGCGGCGCCGGTGTCGGGCAGCCGACGGCCCAGCACCCGCGCCCACACCGGCCGGGCGTCCGCGGCCGCCGCGTTGCGGATGATCCGGCCGGTCACGGCGATGGTGGCCGCGATGGTGCGACGGTTCAACAACTTGCGGCCGACCGCCACGGCCGCCTCGCCGCTGGATTCGCCGAGCAGCTCGGTGATGTCCTCGC